>CAYVML010000007.1:0-9750 GCA_964452475.1 uncultured Dehalococcoidales bacterium | reverse complement strand
GCTATTGATGAAACTGTTAGTGATGTCGAAATTTACGAAAACACCTTTTCTAATTCCATCTGGAGTTCTGCAATTCGTTTTATAGGTGGCAACGGCGATAACGAGAATGTAGCGTTTAATGGGATAAATGTGCGTGATAATATCTTTACACAGTATTCTGACGTTGGAGCACACGTTAGCCTGATAGATTTCCGGGCATATTGTAAACTACAGTCCTGCCAAATCGATGTTACTGCCAATGAGATAACGTTCAGCGGAGGGCCTTATACAGATCCTATGTCTGGTAGCGTCTTCTTGGCGTACGAGGGACCGTTCACTAATACAGTAATTAAAAACAATACGTTAAACGGTGGTACTGCTGGAGGTACAGCTACCCCACCATCATCAGGAATTCTGGTGAAACACGAAAGTGGCACCTATTGGCCATCTGATACATTGGAGATGGATATTGTAGGTAACGAGATAACAGGCTTTGACCACGGCATTAGTATTTATGATGGCGTAAATGATGAATACGGAGGTCTGCCCGCGGGATCTATGTTCAATGTTAACTTTAACAATATTTATGGAAATGCTTTATACGGTGTAAGAAATGACAATGCTGAGACTGTCGATGCAACCAACAACTGGTGGGGTGCTGGTGATGGACCTAGCGGCGTTGGTCCAGGCTCTGGCGATGCTGTAAGTGACAACGTAGACTATGACCCATGGCTGGGAGCTGAGCCTATAGAGATTAAATCTGAAACCATTAGCGGTTCCGGCACAATGACGGATACCGCCATTGGTGGTCAAGTTACCATTAATGGTGAAGGAGACCACACCATTACTACGGCAAAATATATCGAGAACCCGGGCGGTACTTCACCCTTTATGAACGAGGGCAGCTACTATGATTTTCACCTGGATAGTGCTGTAAACGTAACCAGTCTTACTGTACAGTTCTGTCCTGCCCTTGAAGGCGAGGTCATCTACTGCTGGGATGGAGCAAGCTGGGTAGAAGCCTCCAACCAGGTATACTCTGGCGGCTGCATTGTGGTTACCATCACCGATGAGACAATGCCCAGTTTATCTGATCTGACAAGAACCCCTTTCGGGCAGGGCTTTATGCCTCCTGTCGGTGGTGAAGCCTATCCGGTGAATGAAGCTGGACTTGTGCTGCCCTGGATTGGGTTGGGGATAGCTGCTATAGCTGGCGGAAGCCTGTTTATGATAAGGCGCCGCAGAGCTTCCAGCTAGCCCTTAGTTAGCCAGATTAATAAAGGGGAGACGTGTAAATGCCTCCCCTTTTTCTGCTATTCCAGTTTTGCAATTTTATCATGGGTGATTAATATTTTATTATAAGTATTTATAGCTTGTAATTCTTGCTTTTTTACGAATCTACAATTTGCTTAAGAAATGATTAGTATTACCCGATTCAGCAGGTATTGAGGCGTAAATTAGCTTTAATATATCCTATAATGAAAGCTGAACGGTCCCATTATCTTTAAGGCGTAGATAGAACTGGTGGTATCAGCTATAATTGTGGCGTCATAATCTGTTTTCTGGCACCGCTGACTTCTTACCTAACAGGTGCTGAGGCAAGAAACTTTATTTTAGGGAGGCTGTATTGAAAGAGCATATCCTGGTAGCCGTCGCATGGCCCTATGCAAACGGTGCATTACACCTGGGACATATCGCTGGAGCTTATTTACCGGCAGATATATTCGCCCGCTATCACCGCTTAAAAGGAAATCATGTGTTGATGGTTTCGGGGAGTGACCAGCATGGCACTCCTATTACCATGCGCGCCGAACAGGAATCTAAATCACCGCTGGAGATAGCATCTAAATATCACCAGCAGTTCCTGGATTGCTGGCAACAACTGGGCATTTCTTTCGACCTGTTTACCACCACGGGGACTACGAACCATGCTGAAGTAACACAGGATATGTTCCTCACACTGTTGAACCATGGACATATTTATAAGGCTGCCATGCTCCAGGCATATTGCCCGAACTGCCAGCGCTTTCTGGCTGACAGGTATGTGGTAGGGACATGTCCCTATTGTGGCTTTCCCAATGCCAGGGGCGACCAGTGTGACGAGTGTGGAAAACCACTGGATCCCTCAGACCTTATAGATATTCGCTGTAAGGTTTGTTCCAGCACACCGCGCTTTGAAAAATCAGAACACTTCTTCCTTCGACTCAGCGGATTACAAAAGCAACTGGAGAACTGGGTAACCGGGCAAACACACTGGAGAAACAGCGTGTTAAGCTCCACCTGGAAATACCTGAACGAGGGCTTAAGGGACAGGGCAATAACCAGGGATATCAACTGGGGCGTGAAAATTCCTCTGCCTGGTTTCGAGGAAAAGCGCATCTATGTGTGGTTCGAAGCTGTTACCGGCTATCTATCGGCAAGCAAGGAATGGGCCAGCCTACAGGGTGATGAGAATGCCTGGCAGCAATACTGGAACAATCAAGAAGCAAAGGGCTACTATTTTATTGGCAAGGACAATACCTTTTTCCACACGCTGATATGGCCAGCCATGCTTATGGGCTATGGAAAGCTGAACCTCCCATATGATGTGCCAGCCAACGAATTCCTGACCATCGAGGGCAGTAAATTGTCTACAAGCCGTAACTGGGCTGTATGGCTACCCGACTATCTGCAGCGATATGCCCCGGATGCACTGCGTTATTTCTTAACCTCTAATATGCCGGAAAATGCAGACAGCGACTTTTCTTGGGAAAAATTCCTCCGCTGCAATAACAACGAATTAGTAGCCACCTATGGAAACCTGGTTCACCGGGTACTAACTTTTAGCTACCGTAATTTTGAAGGGGCAGTGCCCTCAACCGGCGAACTTGACGAACAAAGTGAGAGATTAATCGATTTCGCTGAGGAGACCTTCAATAAAGTCGACGAAGCACTCAGCCGCTGCAGATTCAGGGAAGGACTCCGTTTTAATATGTCTCTTGCCCAGGAGGCGAACCGTTATCTCGATATCCAGGCACCCTGGAAAACAATTAAAGAGAACCCTGAAGTTGCAGCGAGGACTCTCTACACTGTTTTATGTGTGGTGTCGGTTCTAAGGGTTACGATGTATCCCTTCCTACCCTTTAGTTCCGATACACTACATACGAACCTTGGCTTTCCAGGAAAGGTGAAAGAGCTTGGATGGACAATTCAATATCCAGTCAAAGGCCAGAAGCTCGAACAACCAAAAGCGTTATTTACCAAGCTGGATGAGAGCATTATAGCCGATGAAACGGCTCGTGTAGGTCATGTGACCGAATTATAAGTTATAGGGGAAAGCGAAATAAGCTTAGCTTGCCTGGCTCAACGGTGACTCAGGTATAGGACTCTCCAGTATATTGCGTAGTTCTATTTCACCCAGCGTTTCTTTAACTATAAGCTGTTCTGCCAACTGCTTGAGTTTTTCCTTATTCTCAGTCAGGATACTTCTGGTAATTGCATAGGCATGCTGGACAATGCTATGTATCTCTTCATCTATCTCCCTGGCGGTCTTGTCACTGAAATCTCTCTGTTCGCTGATCTCGCGACCCAGGAAAACCATCTCTTGATGCTGACCAAATGTGCGAGGTCCTAATTTCTCGCTCATTCCAAATTCAGTAACCATGCCCCTGGCTAATTGAGTTGCTTTTGACAGGTCATCCTGCGCTCCAGTGGTCACTTCATGAAAAGTAATTTCTTCAGCAGCACGTCCTCCCAGCATTATTGATATTCGGTCAGAGAGTTGAGATTTAGGGTATAGTCGTCTGTCTTCCGATGGCAAGAGTTGTGTCCATCCGCCTGCGCCTCCACGAGCAATAACAGAAATCTTGTGAACGTTGGCATCAGCATTGGGCAACATTTTAGCAGTTAAGGCATGGCCACTTTCATGGTAGGCGGTGATTTCCTTCTCTCGCTGGCTTATTACTCGACTTTTTCTCTCAGGTCCAAGAGATACTCGGTCAGCGGCATCCTCCAGTTCCTTCAAACTAATATCTTTACGGTTTCTCCTGGCAGCCAGAATCGCTGCCTCATTAATGATGTTTGCCAGGTCTGCTCCGCTGAATCCCGGTGTTTCTTTGGCAATTGTTTCCAGGTTCACTTCGTCTGAGATAGGTTTACCCTTGGCATGAACCTCCAGAATAGCTTCACGTCCTTTAATATCAGGTAAATCGACTACAATCCTCCGATCAAATCTGCCTGGGCGTAGCAGAGCCGGGTCAAGGATATCTCCACGGTTGGTAGCCGCCAGTACGATAACATTGGTATTGGTGTCAAAACCATCCATCTCGGACAGTATCTGGTTCAATGTCTGTTCTCTTTCGTCATGTCCGCCACCAAGTCCTGCCCCACGTTGCCGACCCACTGCATCGATTTCGTCGACGAATATTATGCATGGGGTATTGCGTTTCGCCTGTTCAAACAGGTCTCTAACCCTGGCAGCACCAACGCCAACAAACATCTCTACGAATTCACTGCCGCTGATCGAGAAAAAGGGCACCTTGGCTTCACCAGCAATGGCCTTCGCCAGGAGGGTTTTACCAGTTCCCGGAGGCCCTACCAGTAGTATGCCTCGAGGTACCCGCCCCCCCAGAGCATGAAATTTTTGAGGTGCCTGTAAAAATTCTATTATCTCCTGGATTTCTTCCTTTGCTTCATCTATTCCAGCGACATCCGCTAACGTAACCGTAGACTCATTGCTGGAACTTAGCCGGGCACGGCTTTTGCCAAAACTAAAGGCTTGTGACCCGGCTCCACGAGCGGAGCGAATGAAGAAGTAGAATAGTCCTCCGAGCAGCACAATTGGAAGAATTACCTGCAAACCCACCATTAACCAATTTGGACTGCTGGGCTTTACATCGATCTTTATACCACCTTCACCGAGGCTTACCCCTTCAAGATTAAGATAGTTTCGCAGGTCATCTGTTCCACCTACGAAAGCAGCTTTATATATTTCTTCCCCATCTTTTTGTCCAATAAGGTTATCCCCATCCTGCTTGATAGTATCAATTACACCTTGTTTCGCCTGTGTAATAAATGTTGACAGGTCTACTTCCTCCGGGCTTTCATATGGTACGAAAGTGAGAATGATGCCCAGGGTCAGCGCGATAAGAATCATGTAGATGAAACTATTTCGTTGTTGTTTTTTCTTTACAGCCATAACGTTCTTACTGAATTATAACAGAGATAGAATACATATAAAAAAAACAAGCTGATATACTACTGGTCTCCGATTTTACCATAGGTATATTTTTAGTCAAATCAGAGCTTGATATTTTATTGTTCTTGACTCAAGTGGTACAATGATATCAGTGAGGAGGAAGGTTCTTTCCTGAAAGCTGAAGATATAGCACATCTGGCGGTTGAAGCGGCTTCCGAAAAGCAGGCTCATGATATTATAATGCTTGATGTGCAGGAGCAGTGCTCATTCACTTCATATTTTGTACTTTGTAGTGCTGAAAGTGACCGTCAACTTGAGGCTATATGGCAGGGTATCCTCGACTCCCTGAAAGAAAAAGGCTCTCGGCCTTTGCATCGAGAAGGCACTAAAGACTCTGGGTGGATGCTTGCCGACTTTGGGTCAGTTATCATTCATGTGCTGGTTAAGGCAGAATGGGATTACTATCGACTCGACAAGCTCTGGGATAAAGCTCCTGCAGTAGTAAGAATCCAGTAAAATAGCGGCTCAACGTTTAAATCCAGCTGTCAATATCCCTCGTATAATCGTAAATTTCGTCTTTGGAGAAAAAAAGTTCTATTTCGGTAGCAGCGTTTTCAGGAGAATCCGAGCCATGTATCAGGTTGTGTTTCATGGTAAGCGCAAAATCGCCTCTTATGGTACCTGGAGCTGATTTAGCTGGATTTGTCTCTCCCATTGTATGCCGTATTATTTCAACCACATTATCTCCTTGAATAACAATAGCTATGACAGGGCTTGACGTTATGAAAGCAATCAAATCTTCAAAGAATGGCTTTCCCTTGTGAACAGCATAATGTCTTTCGGCCAGTTCCCTGTTCATGTGAATCATTTTCATAGCTATAAGTTTGAGACCTTCTTTTTCAAGGCGTGTTGTTATTTCTCCAATTAGTCCTCTTTGTACGGCATCGGGTTTAATGAGAACCAGACTTCTTTCCATTTTTGTTACCTTTCTCTCCATTCATCATTATGATAGTTTAAATAGCAAACCAATTAAGTCTATTTCCTCCAGGGAATTAATAACTCTATCAGCCGCTTGAAGCTCCTGTCTAGTATGGGTAGTTGCAACTGCCAGGCATTTCATTCCAGCTCTCTTTGCGCCCTGAATACCAAAAGGTGAATCTTCAACAACAACGCAGTCTTCTGGCTTCACCCCCAGTCTCTCAGCAGCCAGAAGATATATTTGTGCACTCGGTTTGCTTTCTGTTACGTCACGGCCTGAAATAACAGTACTGAATATCCCTTCGAGCTTTAGTTCATTACAGATGAGTTCAATATTTTCTCTCGGTGCGGAGGTAACTAAGGCAAGTTTGAAGTTACTATCCTTTATTATATGCAGTAACTTTATAGCGCCCGGAAATGCCCTGATGTTGCCCTTGAATTTCTCACGGTATACACTCTCTTTTCGCTGAGACAGTTCGTCGACTGTATGTTGAGGCAGTTGCTCTCCCAAAATGTTACGAATAATGAAATCCTGGCGAGTACCGAATAGTCTAGTAAAATCAGTTTGACTGAATTTTACTCCTCTACTATCAAAGATTTCCTGCCAGGCAGCAAAATGGAATTGTGCAGAATCAGTAATAACTCCATCCATGTCCCAGAGCACTGCCCTCTTAGTATGTCCCTGTACATAAAATAACGAACTAATCTCAGCAATAACAGTATTATCTTTAAGAGAAAGCCTTCCTGTGGTTTCAAATAACCGGCTGGTTGTTTTAGTAACTCTGGCGGTAATATGAATTGGTTCGCCTACACGTGCAGGCTGGATAAACCTTATCTGGCTTTTCGCTGTCACACAGGAGCCAATTCCATGACAGAGAACGGCATAAGCTGTTGCCTCATCTAGAAGAGTATAGAGAATGCCACCATGAATTATATCTCCCCAGCCCTGATGATATTTACCGGGAACGAATTTTGCTTCGACTTGTTCTCCATCATAGGAAAATTTTAATTTAAGTCCTATTGGATTGTCATCACCACAGGCAAAGCAAAACCTCCATACATCTGGATTATCAATAAACGTCTCTTGATTTTGCATTATCTATTTCTCCTTTATTTATCAGATATGGGTTATTCATTCTTCTACGGAAGAGATAGCTACTTGATTCACATCATAGGCTTGGTATTTCTTAGTAAGAGAACTGCTTTTTCTGGGTTTTGTTATATGAGGAGGGCGAAGGTATAAAGGTTGCAGGGTAGATATATTATCTTGCTTGCCATTGAGCAACTTACTCCACCCCAGTAAAGCTAATGCATCTATACGTGAAACCCCTGGAATTGGGGGGATTATGGCCAGAGTACCCAGCTTTTGTTGAATGTAATTTCTCATATCGACATTGATATCACCACAAAAAAGGGTTTGTTGATTCACATCGCGGCATAAAAGCTCCAGGGTAGTAAGATACTCTGGCTTTATACAATGCCATTTATTACCCTGTTGATAAAGAGCAGCAGCAAGTCTATCACGGCTGGCTTGTTGTATTGAGCTTACTGGAAATCCTATACAGGCAAAGGGATATGCCATAATCTCCAGTGTGCTCATACTAACGAGGGGGATATTTAGAGAAAAAGCGAGACCTTTAGCTATACTTAAACCTACTCTTAAACTGTTGAAGCTTCCAGGCCCTATAGCTACAAATATAGCCTGTAGCAAGTCAGTCTCAACCTGACCCTGTTTTAAGAGATGAACCAGGTTTGGTATTAATTCTACAGTCTCATTATGACTTGAACTCCACGTAAATGAGCTTAGAATTTTACCCTCGCTGGTTAATGCAATACTATTATTCTTGGAGGAAGTATCAAGAGCTAATTCCATGTTTGCTCTCCATACAAAATCGATTCTAGCTTTTTTATCAATTCCAGGTAGTGATTGCCTCTGGGATAAATACCTATGGTACGTTGTGTTTCACAGGTTGAGACATATTTTATTTTAATGAGTAAATAATCTTGAGGCAGTACGGGTAAGCCTTTCTCAGCCCATTCAATTACACAGATACCATTACTGTAAAGGTATTCCTCTAATCCCAGGTCATCGATTTCTGCTATATTATCTAGGCGATAGAGATCGATATGGTATAGTGGAAGCCTACCATTATACTCCCTAATGAGTACGAAAGAAGGGCTGAAGGCGTACTGCTTAATTCCTAACTCATGCGCAATTCCTTGAACAAGACAGGTTTTCCCTGTGCCCAGTTCCCCTTCCAACAGTATAAGGTCGCCTTTTAGGACTACCTCACCCAGATGTTTGCCCAGCAGTTGAGTCTGTCCAGGGTTATGTGATTTCAGCTTTAAAGCGGCCATCTCTGAAATGTTCCCAACCATGTCTATCACAGGGAATGATTCTTTCTTTGCTATCTACTAGCACTACCTGTGCTGAAACTCTTTTGTCCACTATATCACCGATAATAGTAATGGGGCAATCGAGAATTCGTATAAGCTGTTGAATAATCTTCCTCTTAGCAGTGAAAAGAAGTTCATAGTCTTCACCCCCATACAGGACCATTTTTTCGCATTCAGTGAAATTGGCTTTTAATATAGGATGTATGGGAAGCTGCTCTAAATAGACTTTGGCATTAACATTACTAGCCTCGCAGATATGGTATAAATCAGCAATAAGTCCATCACTTATGTCTATGGCTGTTTTTACTCCATGACATAATAGAACCTGCCCTTCATGAACTCTAGGAATAGGTTTGAATTGGTGACGCCTGAATATCTTAAGAGCTTCAGGCGATAGTCTTGTTTTATTATTAGATATTTGAAGACCGGCAGTGGCCAATCCCAGGTGTCCGGTTACTGCTATTTGTTCGCCTGCTTTAGCTGCTGACCGCATAAGAGTTTCATCACGCTCGGAATATCCTATAACTGTTACAGTGATAACTGAAAAGGGAGCAGAGGCAAGGTTGCCACCGGCAATGGATACACCAAACTCGGTCGCCAGTGATGCCATGCCTTCATAAAAATCAGTGATGTTCTCGGTCGTCAACTCAGCAGGCAGTGCCAGTGAAACTAAGGCATACTGAGGAATGCCACCCATAGCTGCTATATCACTTAGATTTATAGCCAGAGACTTCCACCCCAACTCCTTCCAGGTAATGGAATCCAGATGAAAGTGAGTATCCTGGACTAACGAATCTGTGGTGGCTAGCTGGATATGGCTATTTCCATGCCATGCTGCAGTGTCATCCCCAATACCGAGCATAAGCTGTTGCCATGAATTCTGCCGTGAATCTGCTAACCTGCCAGTAATACTGTGTATGAGGTCGATGACGCCGAATTCTCCTAGTTCCGACAATTTCATCCTTAGAAATTGTAGCATAGTAGCTATATAAAATAATGTGCTACAATACCAGATAGATATAAAGCTGATTTAATTGGTGCCGTTTAAATTATAGTTCTCTACATGGTATAATACGGAAAATTTTATGCTCAGGTGTTGAAAGTATGAATGATTACGAAATGGTAGTTATAGTAAATCCGGAAATAGATGAGGCAGGTAAATCCGGACTTATGGATAATATAAGCCAATTTATCAGTAATAAAGAGGGAACTATAGAAGA
>CAYVML010000006.1:0-20557 GCA_964452475.1 uncultured Dehalococcoidales bacterium | reverse complement strand
GATTTGGTTACTAAAATATGTTGTTTTAAATATTAAAGTTCAGAAAGGAGGTCAGAAAATGAAAACCAAACTACAACAAAAAGAGTTAGCTAATAGTCTAGGAATTAGTAATAGTTACCTATCTATGATACTTTCGGGTAAGAGGAAGTGTCCTGCAGAGCTTGTTGAGAAGCTACAATCTACACGAGGAATTCACAAAATTGTGAACAGAAATATCTGGAAAGTGCCTTCTAAGCAGCGGGTCGTGGGTTCGAATCCCTCCAGGGACGCCAAGGCATTGTTAAGCTCACTTACATATCCCCTCTTAGCTTTTTTAAATACCAGAGCAGTCAGATATAAATATTTGCACCAACTAGATTGATTGTGTTAAATTACATAGGTTTTATTAGGTTAAATCACTTCAGTTTTTGAAGAAAGGAATAATGGAAAAAACATCGGTTAAAGAACTTTTAGAGGCAGGAGCTCATTTTGGCCATCACACAAGTTTTTGGCATCCAAAGATGAAAAAGTTCATCTTTACTCGTCGTAATGGTATCCACATCATCGATTTAGAGCAAACTGTGACTATGCTGGAAAAAGCTTGTATCTATGTCCGTGATTTAGTTGCGTCAGGCCAAAGTATCCTTTTTGTAAGTACTAAAAGACAGGCACAGCAGGTAGTCGAGGAGGAAGCTAAAAGATGCGGCATGTACTATGTGAATCAGAGATGGCTCGGAGGCATGTTAACTAATTTCAGCACTATACAGGCTCGCATTGATCATCTGGTTCGACTAGAGGACGATAAAGAGAAAGGTGAATTGGATTACCTGCCAAAGAAAGAAACAGTCAAGCTGGATAAAGAGATACAGCGCTTGAACGAACAAATGGGCGGATTTAAGGAAATGACTACACTCCCTGATGCTCTCTTTATAGTTGATCCAATTAAAGATGCTATCGCCTTTATAGAAGCTAAGAAACTTGATATTCCTGTGGTAGCTGTTACGGATACCAATTGTAATCCCGACAGTATCGCCTACCCTATCCCTGCCAATGATGATGCTATAAAAACTATCAGGTTGGTCTGTTCTAAAATTGCTGATGCCGTGATTGAAGGAAAAGCAGCACAAATTTCGCAGGAAGTGGAGGGTGAGGCTTCATTACCTGCAGAAGAGGAAGCACCAGTTGGTGTTTTAGGGTCTTATACTTTTAACCCGGAGGAGAATTAAACTTGTCACAAGATATATCAACTGAAGCTATAAGAGAGCTAAGAGCCAGGACAAGCGCTGGAATTAGCGATTGTAAAGACGCTCTATTAAAAACACAAGGTAATATAGACGCAGCAGTCGAAGAGCTTAAGCAACGTGGGCGAGTAATTGCCGAAAAGAAGGCAAACCGCTCTGCTCGTGAAGGCATTATTGAATCCTATATTCATCATTCAAAACACGTAGGCGTTTTGTTAGAGTTGAATTGTGAAACTGATTTTGTTGCTCATACTGACCATTTTAAACAAATCGCTCATGATTTAGCTATGCAAGTGGCCGCGATGTCCCCCCAGTTTATAACGGCTGATGATATCCCTGAAGAAGAAGAGCTTGATCCTAAACAGGTTTGTCTTATGGATCAACCCTTTATAAAAGAGCCTGATAAAACGGTGGACGATTTGATAACTGAAGCTATCGCAAAAGTAGGCGAAAACATACGCATAGGAAGATTTAGTAGATTCGAACTTGGGAGTTAAGCATCAATACTTCTATATATTAGTGATTTGTTGTGGAAGAAGAGGTTTTTACAGAACTCAGTTCTAAAATGAAAAAAGCTGTCAGTGGCCTAGCCCGGCAGTTATTAACAATCCGCACCGGTCGAGCTACTCCAGCGCTCGTAAAGGATATTCAGACTGAATATCATGGAGTTCTTGTTCCCATGGAACAGATTGCCTCCATCTCAGCACCAGAAGCAAACTTGCTTACCATTCGCCCCTGGGAGCGTAGCTCAATGCGAAATATAGAAAAAGCTATCCTCAAAGATGATATCGGGCTTAATCCCTCCAATGATGGCACTGTTGTTCGGGTAATAATTCCTCATTTGAGCGAGGAACGGCGTATAGAATTAGCAAAACTGGTTGCTAAGCGAGTAGAAGAACGGCGTATCGTCTTGCGAAATATAAGGAGAGATGCGGTTGCCAGGTTTCGAGAATTTGAGAAAAATAAGGAGATATCACAAGATCAACTCAGGAATATTATCAAGAAGATTGATGATATCTGCGATAGCTTCATAGAGCAGGTTGATAAAATAGGCCTTGATAAAGAAAAGGAGATAAAAGAAGTATAACTCAGTTACTCGAAACTTTCGCTTCTCAGCAAAAGCATGCCAATTTAGTGTAGCGAGATACTGGAACAGTACGGACTGAATTGAGATAGTTTAATGCTCAGACAAAGAATTGCTTCTGCTGTTGTCGGACTGCCCCTTTTAATGGTTCTTACCTGGTTTGGTTCCCCCTGGTTTAGTATTTTTATTGTAGTGATAGCCCTGATCGGTACCCTTGAATTTTACCACTTGAAAGTCAACTTCAATAAGCATTGTCCGCTACTTTACCTTGGCATTTTTTTTTCGCTGATACTTTTATTGCGCCCACATTACCAGAACACTACTACTCTTGCTGCACTTATAACAACCGTGATGGTGGTTTCTCTCTTTTGTCTGCTTTATCAACACTCAAGACAAGAACAGGTTTTCACAAGCTGGGCCTGGATGATAGCTGGAGGGTTTTATGCAGGATGGATGCTTAGTTACTGGATTGACCTGCGTATCTTAAGTGACGGGAGAGCCTGGGTCTACCTTGGCATGCTTACAACATTTGCCAGTGATACGGGTGCCTTTTTCACCGGAAGAAGATGGGGTAAAAATAAATTGGCTGTTGTTATAAGTCCGCATAAGACCTGGGAAGGAGCAATCGGTGGCTTATTGAGTTCAATTTTGGGGGCTACAGTTATATACATAGTCTTAGGTTATATAGCCCCCCTGCCTTTAAGTTACTGGCAACTACTCCCTCTCGCCTGTCTTATCAGCCTTTTTGCTCAACTCGGTGACCTTGTAGAATCTTTACTCAAACGTAGTACCGGGGTAAAAGAGTCAGGTAACTTACTCCCGGGGCATGGAGGCATTCTGGACCGTTTTGACAGCCTTATATTCGTAGGTGTGATGGTATACTATTACGTAACATGGATAGTCCTATAAAAAAATTGGTCATACTGGGTTCAACTGGCTCCGTGGGGCAACAAACTCTGGAAATCATTCGTGCTTTTAGCCCTAGATTTAAAATAATTGGCCTCGCCTGTGGCAGGAATATTGAGCTTCTGAAGGCACAGATTGAAGAATTTAAACCTGAGATGATTTATTCAAAGTCAAATCTCGGTCTAGAGTATAGTGGAAAGTACATTTCCATGGAGCAAATGGCGAGCCATCCCGAAGTAGATTTGGTTGTTGTGGCAATTCCTGGTAATGCGGGGTTATTTCCTACCGTAGCTGCACTCAGAACCGGTAAGACGATTGCTTTGGCTAGCAAAGAAGTGCTTGTTATGGCGGGAGAACTAATTCTTAAAGAAGCAAAGCATTATCATGCTCGGATAAATCCAATTGATAGTGAGCACAGCGCCATCTGGCAGTGCCTCAAAGGGGAGCAAGGAAAACCACAAAGGATATTTTTAACTGCCTCTGGTGGCCCTTTTTATTACCATTCACGTATGCAACTGGCTAAGGTAACCGTAGACGAAGCTCTTCAACATCCTGTATGGAATATGGGTGCGAAAATAAGCATTGACTCAGCAACACTGATGAATAAAGGATTAGAAGCCATTGAAGCTCACTGGCTTTTTAATATTCCTTTTAAGAATATTGAGATGTTGTTCCATCCACAGTGCATAATTCATTCTATGGTAGAATTTAAAGATGGCTCAATAAAAGCCCAGGTCGGTTTTCCAGATATGCGTTTACCTATCCAATATGCCCTTTGTTATCCACAACGTTTATCTAACTCAACAATACCAGACTTTGATTTTTCAACAGTGCCAGCGCTAACTTTTGAACCGATAGATATAAAGAACTTTCCTTGCCTCAAACTTGCTTTTGAAGCTGGTAAACAAGGTGAAAGTTATCCTGCCGTACTTTGTGCTGCAGATGAGATGGCGGTGGAGCTCTTCCTTTCTCGACAAATCGACTTCGTTGATATCGCTCCCTTAATTGAAGAGACTTTACAGCATCATCAGGTAATCACCAATCCTGATATAAATGATATTTTACAAGTTGATTCCTGGGCAAGAGAATACGTACAAGAGCTCTGCCGCTCTCGACCTGAAAAATATGGACAATGGAGCAAAATTCCTTTGGTAGGATAGAGTATGGATGTTGTTGTAATTATTGCATCTTTCATTGTGGTTTTATTTGTGGTGGCTTCTCTACATGAGTTAGGTCACTTCATTACTGCCAAGCGTTCCGGTGTTCAAGTGGAAGAATTTGGGCTGGGTTTTCCACCGCGACTTTTCGGAATTAAAAAAGGCGAAACAACATATTCACTTAATATCATCCCGGCAGGTGCTTTTGTTAAGAGTGTTGGTGAAAATGATCCTACAATACCTCGGAGTCTTGCCAGTAGAGGTTCATGGCATAAATTTGGAATTTATGCAGCTGGCCCATTGGTCAATATCCTTCTAGCACTTATCTTACTTATCGCCTTCTTTGCACTCCCAACAGATGTGCTATATGGTAATGGAATGATGGTGTATCAGGTGGTAAAAGATTCTCCAGCGGATCTGGCAGGAATAGAAACGGGAGACATCTTACTAAGCATTGATGGAGAGAACGTACATAACCCAAAGGAAATACAGAATGTTGTTAATCTATATGAAGATAAGAATGATCGTGAACTAAGCTTGACCTTACAGAAAAATGACACAACACATGTGGTTTATTTAACACCATCTTTTAACCCGACGAATGAACGATATACACTGGGAGTTTTTCTGTGTTGGAATGTAGTGGATGTAGTGGAGAATGGTTCATTAGCAGATATGGCTGGCGTTATAGTTGGCGACAGTCTCCTCAGTATTAATGGACAGCCTGTACATACTGTGGAGGACATCTCTGAAATCTTGAGTTCTGCCGATGGGAATGAGGAAATAGAACTTGCCTTGCTCAGGAAGCAGGAAGTAGTCTTAATTACCATGCCTGGTGTTGTCGAAACCAATCAAAGCGCCGGATATGCGGATGCCGAGCCAAAACGGATTAACTTAATGGGAGCAAATATAAGCTTGGTTAGCGGTGTTCATATAGAACAACAAAGTATTTCTATAGGAAAAGCAGCTTACATGGGAGCTGCCTTTATTATCAGAGTACCAGAGATGATTGCAGCCACCATTCCTATGATGAAAGAAGATCCCAATAAGGCTGCTTTAGTCGGGCCAATAGGCGCGGGGCAACTAACAGTTGAAATTGTAAAATCCTCCGGTTTTGATAATATCCTTTTTATGGCTGCCCTGATAAGTTTAGGGATTGGTTTATTTAACTTTATTCCTATTCCACCATTAGATGGCGGCGGAATGTTAGTGGCATTTATAGAAGGCATACGCCGTGGAAAGCGTCTCACCCAACGTGCTATGCACGTGGCATATACCTCTGGTACTGTTTTTCTCATTACACTTATGGTCTTAATAACTTTTAATGACATCTTACGTTTGATCCATGGCGAGGGTTTTGGATTATGAGGCGTCGTTCTATACCATTAAAGCTTGGTAATGTTACCCTTGGTGGGGGTGCGCCAATTGTGGTGCAATCTATGACCACTACTGATACTCGTAATACCCATGCCACTATCAATCAGATAAAGCAACTGGAGGATTGTGGTTGCGAAATTGTACGTGTAGCAGTTCCAGATGTTGAGGCAGCGAAGAGCATTTCAACTATAAGAAAAGGAATTTCAATACCAGTCATAGCTGACATTCACTTCGACTTTCGCCTGGCCCTATCAGCATTAAGGGCTGGCGCTGATGGACTTCGTCTTAACCCTGGTAACATGATAGATAAAGAAGGACTTTACAGCGTCATATCGATGGCAAAAGATCGTGAAGTTCCCATCCGTGTAGGAGTAAATGCTGGCAGCATTCCTGCTGATTATCAACCACATATTCCCTTATCGGAGCGTATGGTAAATATGGTGATGGAACAGGTCAAGCTCATAGAAGAGATGGACTTTAATTTAATAAAGGTTGCGCTCAAAGCTTTTGATGTGCCTACCACTATAAATGCATATCAGAAAATCGCTGATATTATCCCTTATCCTTTGCATATAGGCATCACTGAGGCTGGGCTCCCGAGGGCAGGTACTATACGAAGCGCGGTTGGGATTGGCGTGCTTCTTTATCATGGTATTGGAGATACCATACGCGTTTCACTTAGTGCCCATCCCTGTATAGAAGTTGATGTTGCGTATGAAATATTAAAGAGTCTTGGTCTTCGGCAGAGGGGTCCAATCTTGGTAAGTTGCCCTTCCTGTGGCAGAGCTGAGGTCAATGTTATTGCCCTTGCCGAAGCAGTAGACAAATATCTTCAAAAACTTACCAAACCTATCAAAGTGGCGGTTATGGGATGTGTGGTGAATGGCCCTGGTGAGGCGAAAGATGCCGATGTTGGCATCGCAGGTGGCAAAGGAAAGGGTATTATATTTAGGAAAGGCAAGGTAGTCAAAACAGTCGCTGAGGATGAATTATTAAAAGCTTTAATAGAAGAGATAGAGTTACTTTAAGCTTTTACAGGTGACTGGGCTAAATTTTAAAAAAATAATAGTACTATTAACCATAGTAATATCTTTTAAAGGAATAAAGAATGCGTTATTCAAAACTTTTTGGTAAGACATTAAGACAAGCACCAGCAGAGGCAGAGTGCATAAGTCACCAGTTATTGCTCAGGTCTGGGATGATAGCTCAGGAAGCTGCTGGAATATATTCATACTTACCTTTGGGCTGGCGGGTACTTAAAAAGATAGAAAAGGTAATCAGAGAGGAGATGAATAAGGCTGGTGGGCAAGAACTGATGTTACCAGTACTCCAACCTTTTGAGCTATGGCAGAAGTCAGGGCGGGATGTTTCTTTTGGGCAGTCTCTTTTTAGCTTGATTGATCGCAGAGACCACAAACTGGCTCTGGGCCCTACCCATGAAGAAGTTATTACCGGACTTGTTCATAGGAATGTACAGAGCTATCGTGATTTACCATTACTTCTCTATCAGATACAAACCAAATTCCGTGATGAACCACGCTCACGTGGTGGCCTGTTAAGAGTCCGCGAGTTCATTATGAAAGACCTCTACAGCTTTGATATTGATGAAGCTGGCCTTGATGAAAGTTATGAAAAGATGAGCCAGTCTTATAAAAATATTTATGACCGACTTGGTCTGCCAGTTTTAATGGTAGATGCAGATAGTGGTGCGATTGGAGGCAAAGCATCTCACGAATTTATTGTTATTACCGAATCTGGTGAAGATGAAGTATTACGCTGTTCTGAGTGTGGCTATGCTGCCAATGCTGAGAAGGCTCAGAGCACTAAGAGAAAGATAAATGAACAGGTTCCTCTCCCTCTGCAGGAAGTTGCCACGCCTGGAATGAAAACTATAGAAGGTGTGGCTGATTTCCTCAAATTACAAACCAGTCAGACTATTAAAGCTGTATTCTATTCTGCTGATGGCGAATTTATCTTTGTAATCATTCGAGGGGATCTGGAAGTAAATGAAACAAAATTAAAAAATCTATTGAAATGTTCAGAACTCCACCTGGCTACTGAAACCGAAGTTGATGCTGCTGGTATTGTAGCAGGATTCGCCTCACCTGTAGGTATCTCAGGATTAAAAGTCGTTGCTGACGATTCTATTATGCTAGGTGCTAATTTCGTTGTCGGTGCTAATAAACCAGGTTATCACCTAAAAAATGCTAATTACCACAGGGATTTTGAAGCCGATTTTGTTGCTGATATTGCTTTGACCTGTGCTGGAGATAGTTGTCCCAAATGTGGTGGTAAGTTATATTCTGCTCGTGGCATTGAAGTAGGTCACATATTCAAACTGGGTACATTTGTCAGTGAAAAAATGGGGGCACTCTTCCTTGCCCATGATGGCATCTCAAAAGCTATTACTATGGGCTGTTATGGTATTGGGTTAGGACGTCTACTGGCTGCGGTGATTGAGCAAAGCCATGACGATAAAGGTATCATTTGGCCTGCCTCTATTGCACCTTACCAGGTGCACCTGTGCCCACTCTCTCTGGGCAAGTCTGAAGTCCTCTCCGTTACCGAGGATATATATAACAGCCTGCAGGAAAACGGTATAGAGACTCTGTATGATGATCGTGATGAATCTGCCGGTATAAAATTTAACGATGCCGACCTGCGAGGAATGCCCTTGCGGTTAACTATAAGCCAACGTACTTTGAAGCAGCAGAGTATAGAGTTAAAACGGCGTACGGACAATGACAGTTGCCTTATTGCTCTAAAAGATGTAGTTAATGAAATCCAGAATGCTCTGTTAAAAAAATCAGCTTCTTAGCGTGGCTCCTAGCTTCTCCTGGAGCCTTTCTAACATTTTCTTCTCGGTTTTGTCTACCTCATCATCAGTCAAGGTGTGATCAGGGGATTGATATACTATTCTCGCCGCAAAGGATTTCCTGCCAGCGGCTACCTGTTCCCCGGTATAAAGATCAAAGAGAACAGTTTTCTTAACTAGAGGGTAATCATATATTATATCTTTAACCTCTTTGAAGCTTATCTGGTTATTCACCACTATTGCTATATCCCTCATCATGCCAGGATAACGTGCAATAGTTTGATAGCGTTTCACACCACTTGTTTTACTTCGCAGTTTCTCTACATCAATTTCAATGAGACAAACATTTCCTGAAAGCTCGAAAGTCTGAGCCACTCTTGGATGTAAAACACCCACCACACCGATTTTTTCACCATCAACGAAAATATTAGCACAACTCCCCAAAAGTAAGCCTTCGTCATCACCCGCATTGAAAGTTGCTTCCAGCCGTAGATTAGATAGTATATTTTCCACCACACCTTTGGCATCAAAAAAACCAAATAAACTTCTATTACTCTGCCAGCCCAATTCATCTCTGGGTCCATTAATGACAGCACACAACATCTCTTTTTCATGGGGTAATTCTTTCCTACCTTGAAGACTATACTTCTTGCTGGTTTCATCATTTTTACGATGGTTATTTATTATGATATTAGAATCCTGCTGCGCTAAAAAAACCTTGCCTATTTCGAATAGTTTCATCCCATCCTGTTCATATTTCTGGTTATTGGCCAGGGTGGAAAAAATATTAGGACGAAGGTTTGTCCTCAGGTATTCCTGTTCCTTTGTCATGGGATTAATCACCTTCAAGGGCATAGTTTGCAATTCATGTTTCGGATAGATATTCTGCAACTTCGGCAAACTGGTTAAGGAATAAGTAAGAATTTCTTGAAAACCACAATTAATAAGTAGCTCTCTCAGACTTCTTCTAAATTCCAGTTCAAGTAAAGGTTCTTGTTTGGGTAAACGAGAGCTAAGTCGTGTAATAGGAACCTTATCATAGCCTATGATTCGAACCACTTCCTCTACAAGATCAGCAGGGCAACTAATATCACTACGCCAATAAGGGGAGATTACTGAGATTTGTGATGACAAATCGAGCCTTTGGCATTTGAACCCCAGAAGGGTTAGTATCCGGCTTATCTCGCTATCGCTTACCTCCAGGCCTGAGAGCCGCTTGACTTCGTCGGTGGAAATATTGATAGCTTTTGGCTCCACCTGACCAGGGTATCTATCTATTATTCCTTTTGCCACTCTACCATTAGCCAACTCTTGTAATAGTTGAGTGGCTCGTTTCAACGCTACTAACGTTAAATCTGCACTTAATCCTTTATCAAATCGTATGGAAGCTTCACTTTGCAAACCAAGATGACCGCTTCCTCGGCGTATGACGACCCGATTAAAATTCGCTGATTCGAGGAGGATTGTATTAGTATTGTCGGTTACCTCTGCATCCAGCCCACCCATGATTCCGGCAATGGCTATAGGTTTCTCAGCATCGGCAATAACCAGGATATCATGAGAGAGGACCCTTTTCTGTCCATCCAGACTAGTTATGCATTCATTGTCTGTCGCCTTGCGGACGATTATGCTATGCCCTTTTATCCTGTGATAGTCAAAGGCATGTAATGGCTGTCCATATTCGAGCATGACATAATTGGTAATATCGACAATATTACTAATAGGCCGCATACCATAACTGGTAAGATATCTCTGCATCCAACCAGGGGAAGGTTTCAATTCAACTCCGGTAACCAAACTGGCACAATATCTGGGACATGAATTAGTATCAACAATTTCAACGGAAACGGACGAGTCTATTGCTTCTTCTGTTTCAGGATAAATAAATTCTGGTAGGCTAAGTGTTCTGTTGGTTAAGGCACTAATCTCCCTGGCAATGCCTATAACGCACAAGCAGTCCGGGCGGTTCGGTGTTACCTCTAAGTCGAAAATTACATCACCCAAATAGTCTACGAGTGGCATGCCAACCATAGCATCTGAATTAAGAACCAATATCTCCTCATGATTACCGGAGATTCCCAGTTCTTTCTCAGAGCAAACCATACCTCCAGAAGTGACTCCGCGTATTTTGGCTTGTTTCAGGGTTGTCAATTTTCCCGTGTGTCCATCGATAAGGCGTGCTCCGAGACTAGCGAAAGCTACTTTCTGACCTGGGTTGATATTAGGAGCACCGCAAACTACAGTAATTTGCTGTGAGCTAAGGTCAACGGTGGCTAGATTTAAACGGTCAGCATTAGGGTGCGGATTTACATCAGTTACCAGCCCTACTACTATGTTGCTCCACTCCTCACCTATAGTTTGTACTTTATCGACATCTACACCCGCCATAGTCAATTTCTCGGCTATATCTTTAGGCGAAAGGTCTATATTAACATAGTTTTTTAGCCATCTTAGTGATACTTTCATATTCTCACCTGAATACTTAAAATTGTTTTAAAAATCTGAGGTCGTTGCTATAGAACAGTCTAATATCCTCAATTCCGCTCTGTAGCATAGGTATTCGCTCAACTCCTAGCCCAAAAGCAAATCCGCTATACGTTTCAGGGTCAATATTGACACGTCTGAGTACGTCCGGATGTACCATTCCAGCCCCCAGTATCTCCAACCAACCCGTATAGCCACACAACCGACATCCAGTACCATGACAAGCGAGACATTCTATAGCCACCTCTGCTCCTGGTTCAACGAAAGGGAAATAATCACAACGGAAGCGCACCTTACGCTGTACGCCGAAAATTAAATGACAGAATTCCAGTAGAGTTCCTTTCAAATCAGCCATAGTTATGTTTCTATCTACGGCTAAGCCTTCAACTTGATAAAACATAGACTCATGAGTTGCGTCAGTTGCTTCATAGCGATAGGTCCTCCCTGGCACTACGACTCTTATCGGAGGTTGTTGCTTTTCCATAACCCTAATTTGCATAGGGGAAGTATGGGTTCGCAACAGCCTTGCTTCTTCACCAGCTTTGCTTGGGTCTATCCAAAAGGTATCAAACATATCCCGAGCTGGATGGTCTTGGGGTATATTCAGTGCATCGAAATTATAGCTATCCCACTCTACATCTGGTCCTTCAACTACCTGAAACCCCATGTTCTGAAATATTCCACATATGCTTTCAAGGGTCTGTGTGGTTGGATGGAGCCGCCCAACTGAAATGGGGTAGCCAGGCAAGGTAACATCCAGAGCTTTTTGCTCTGCAGAATAGCTTATGGTCACTTCTTCCAGAAGATTCTTTTTCTCTTCTAAGCTCGTTTCCAGCGTTTTCTTGACTTGGTTCGCTTGGCTGCCAACCTTTACTCGATCTTCGATTGCCAGTTTGACCAGAGACCTCAGTATGCTGGTTAGCTCACTTTTTTTTCCAAGGTAACTGACTCGCCACAATTCGAGCTGTTCCAGATTATTAATTTGTTCAAGTTCGCTGAGAGCCTTCAGGCGGAGTATCTCAAGCTCACTTAGTATTTGCATCTTCAACGGATATCGAATCAATCAATTTATTAAAGTTTTGTGGGTTTGTAACCGCTATTTCTGCTAAGATTTTGCGATTTATCTCCACATTAGACCTTTTTAAACCTGCGATAAACTGGCTATATGACAATCCCTGCCTTCGTACTGCAGCGTTAATACGTGTTATCCACAATCGCCTGAAATCAGTCTTTCTTTTTCTCCGATGGCGATAGGAATAGTCTAAAGCATGAAGCATCGATTCATGGGCTGACCGATACAAGGTATGCCGCGAAACACTATGTCCTTTGCATAAATCCAGTACTTTTTTATGACGTCTATGGGTTATTTTTCCGCTTCTAGCTCGTGGCAAAATATCCTCCTCTTTCTTAACTACCGGGCAGCAGTTTTTTTATTCGCTTTATATCAGCTGGTGCTACTGCCACAAGGTCATCATAGAGCCGCTTTGTGCGTGAAGGTTTTTTCCGCCGTAAGTGGCTCTTGCCACACTTAGTTCGCATAATTTTACCACTACCTGTTACATGAAAGCGACTCTTTGCCCCTTTATGAGTTTTAAGCTTTGGCATCTGACTTTTCCTCTCTTGATTTCTTTTTTGAAGATGGAGAAAGAGTCAAAGCTATATTTCTAGCATCTCTGATAAGTTGATTGCTCACTACTGCTCTCCCTGTTAAAGCTTCAGCCACTTTCTTCAATACTTTCCATCCTAATTCGGGATATATAATTTCTCTTCCTCTGAATCTTACAACTATCCTAACCTTGCTTCCTTCCTCAATGAACTCGTTTACTTTCTTGATTTTTGCTTGTAAATCATGTTCCTCAATCTTTGGTCGGAATCGGATTTCCTTTAATAAGCCAATTTTTTGTCCTTTTTTAGCCTTACGATCTTTTTTAGTTTGTTCGTATTTATATTTCCCATAATCCAGCAGTTTACACACCGGTGGAACTGCTGTTGGCGAAATTTCTACGAGATCCAACCCACGCTCACGTGCTAAGCTTAACGCCTTTGGCAAGGGCATCACACCCAATTGCTCACCGCTCTCACCTATGAGTCGTACCTCTCGAGCCTTAATATATTGATTTACTGCTATTCTCTTAATTATTCTTGCTACATCTCCTCATTGATTTAGGATTTAGATTTAATAGCTGCTCTCAATTTTGACTTGATTTGTGCTATTGTCTGAACACCCATATCTTCCCCATTCCTCAAACGTAATGACACAGTGGACGAAGTCATCTCATTATTGCCAACTATTAGCATATAGGGAATTTTCTCTAGCTGTGCCTCTCTTATTTTTAGATTCATCCTCTCAGTACGTTTATCAGTCTGAACCCGAAATCCTTCTTCCTTTAAACTGGCTTCTACCTGTTTCGCATAGTCTAAGTGACGGTCTGCTATTGGAATTACTATTACCTGAACAGGGGCTAACCACACAGGGAAAGCACCCTTGTAATGCTCTATCAAGCAGGCAAAGAAGCGTTCCATGCTCCCCAGAACTGTGCGATGTATCATTGTTACATTGTGCTCTTCCCCATCCCTACCAACATAGCAGACATTAAAGCGTTCTGGCAAATTAAAGTCAACCTGGATGGTAGGACCTTGCCAGGCATGACCTAAAGCATCCCTGAGCTTGATGTCGATTTTAGGTCCATAGAAAACACCCTCCCCTTCATCCACTTTATAGGGTAGTTCAAGATATTCAATAACATTCTTTAATGATGTCGTAGCCTGTTCCCATAATGGTATAGTACCTGCATATTTTTCTGGACGCGTAGATAGCATCAGCTCATAATCCGGGAAACCAAAGGTGTTCATCATGAATTGGGCTAGTTTTACTACCCCATTTACCTCTTCTTCAATTTGATCATTCCTACAAAAAATATGAGCATCATCCTGTGTAAACCCTCTAACTCTAGCCATGCCATATAATACTCCTGACCGCTCATAACGATAAACAGTTCCCAATTCTGCATAGCGTATAGGCAAATCACGATAGCTACGCAGACGGCTTTTATAAATCATTATATGTGATAAACAATTCATTGGCTTTATTATGTATTGCTGCCCTTCTATGTCCATTGGTGGATACAAATAATCCTGGTAAAAGTCCCAATGACCACTTGTTTTCCATAGGTCTATCTTAGCCACATGGGGCGTATAGACAATATCATAACCTCTTTTTATATGTTCCATCCTCCAGAATTCTTCGATAACCTGCCGGACCATTGCGCCTTTAGGATGCCAGCAAATTAAACCAGGGCCTACTTCTTCATGGATACTAAACAAGTCAAGCTCTTTTCCTAATTTTTTATGATCCCGTTCAGCCGCTTCTGTTTGGATATCTAGATAATCCTGTAGTTCCTTTTGACTCATAAAAGCTAAAGCATATATTCTCTGTAACATTGGTCGTTTCTCATCACCACGCCAATATGCCCCGGCTATATGTGTTAATTTAAAGGCCTGGATCTCACCTGTAGAGTCTAAATGAGGTCCTCTACATAGATCTGTAAAAGACCCCTGCGTGTAAATAGTCACTGTATTGTCAGGAAGATCATCAATCAATTCTAATTTATATGGTTGTATATTGAAGAGTCTACGAGCCTCTTCTTTAGATATTTCCTTCTTAATAAAAGGTACATTATTTTTAATGATTTCCTTCATTTTTGTTTCAATTAATGGAAGGTCTGCCGGTGTCAGTGAACGCGGTAATTCGAAATCATAATAGAAGCCATTGTCAATAGGTGGGCCAATAGCAAATTTAACGTTAGTAAAAAGATATTGCACTGCCTCTGCCATGACATGAGCAGCAGAATGACGCATCTTTAATTGATTCAATTTATCTTCCTGGTCCATTTTACGTCTTCACCTTATACGTAAATAATTATTAATCGTAATACCTTGAGCAGATATACTGGAAAGATGTTCAAAGAGATTCAATGATTGCTATAACCCATTGCTGCAGCCCATTTTTAATACTACATTATTGAATAGTTCAAAACTTACAACCTCCTGCTATATATAACTATAATAGCAGTTTGAAAGTCTAGATATTCTATTACATTACTGTCCTTCACTTTACATTTGGGCGATACTGGACTTGAACCAGTGACCTCTGCGATGTCAACGCAGCGCTCTAACCACTGAGCTAACCGCCCCATTGCAATGATTGTAGCAAACATACTAGTGATGGTCAATGAATAGGTTTGTATCTGTATGGAGCTAAAAAATCTAGATGGGACTTCAGCCCTTTTTGTTTGATATACACATCAGGTTATGGATATAGCAGGAATTATCAAAATGGGTGTTATAATCATACTACTATTATCTGTAAAGTGTGTCTGGCAATGAAGAACATGGCCTATGAAATCATTAATCACACGGCTGATGTTGGTCTTGTTATTTATGGAGCTGACATGAAACAACTCTTTTCTAACGCTGCTCTTTCTCTGGTCAGCTTGATTGTAGAACCCGAAGTCATTTTATCAAAGTCGCAACGCCACATCAGAGTATCTGCCGAGAATTATGAAAGCCTGTTAATAGAATGGCTTAATGAACTTATTTATCTTTTCGACGCTGAGCATATTCTATTTAATAGCTTTCACATCAAGAATTTGAGCAAGAATCAACTTGTAGCTATTTGTTATGGTGAGCCAGTTAGTCGCTTCAGACATAATATAAAACGAGAAGTAAAGGCAGCTACATATCACATGTTGAAGATAGACAGGCAAATTTCTGGATTTAGGGCACAAGTCATTTTTGATTTATAAAGAACAATGTCTATGTCACGATGGCAAGGTCAACTCATTAAAATTGACAATAATCGCTGGGAAATTCCCCGTGACTATAAGTCAGGCATGCTGGTACCCGGGTTAATTTACGCTAATGAGGCGATGCTGGGGTCTATTTTAAAGGAACAAGCACCTGAGCAAGTTGCTAATGTTGCCTTTTTACCTGGCATAGTCGGTTTTTCATTCGGTATGCCGGATATTCACTGGGGATATGGTTTTCCTATAGGTGGAGTTGCCGCGGTGCGTGTTGATAGAGGTGTAATCTCTCCCGGCGGTGTAGGTTATGATATCAACTGTGGTGTAAGGTTATTACGCACAAACCTTTCCGAAGTCGAAGTTAGAACCAAGATTAATCAATTGCTTAACGAGCTGTTTAATAACGTGCCATCTGGTTTAGGCTCAGAAGGAAAGATAAGACTTAATCGTAAAGAGATGGACAACTTGATGGTTCATGGTGCTGAATGGGCAGTAAAACAGGGTTTTGGCACAAAACATGATTTGGAGGTCACCGAGGAAGGCGGATGCCTGAATAGCTCTGATCCAGATAAAGTTAGCGAAAAAGCGATTAAGCGAGGAATTCCTCAGATAGGCACATTAGGCTCAGGAAATCATTTCCTCGAAGTGCAGGTTGTAAAGGAAATTTTTAATTCACAAGTTGCCAGTGTAATGGGAATCTATGAAGTGGGGCAGGTGTTAGTGTTAATCCATACTGGTTCTAGAGGCTTTGGTCATCAAGTATGTACTGATAATCTGAGAGTTATGGAAGGGGCAGTAAAAAGGTACGGTATAAATCTACCTGATAGACAACTTTCCTGCGCTCCTGTGGAATCAGAAGAAGGGAAGGACTATTTAGCTGCTATGGCAAGTGCAGCCAATTATGCCTGGTGTAATCGACAATGTATTGCTCATTGGGTTAGAGAAAGTTTCTCAAAAGTATTTCTGAAAACATCTCGAGAACTTGATATGAGACAGATTTATGATGTCGCTCATAACATTGCCAAGATCGAGAACCATATAGTAGATGGAGCAAAACTCAAAGTTTGTGTGCATCGTAAGGGAGCTACCAGAGCCTTCCCTCCTGGTCATGCTGCTGTACCACAATGCTATAGAGAAGTTGGGCAACCAGTGCTTATCCCCGGTGATATGGGGCGTTGTTCCTTTATTGCGGTAGGTACCCAGAAGGCTATGTCTGAAAGCTTCGGCTCCACTTGTCATGGTGCTGGACGCGTGTTGAGTAGAAATGCTGCCAGGCGAAGCCTAAATGGCAAAGATGTTATTCAAAAGTTACTAGACAAAGGAATCATAGTCAAAGCCGGTAACTTCTCATCCATAGCTGAAGAAGCTTCACAGGCTTATAAGGATATTACAGAAGTAATTGACGTAGTTCAGCAAGCAGGGATTTCCCAAAAAGTAGCTATGGCTATTCCCATAGGTGTGATAAAGGGATAAACAGGTATTTCTTTTAATTATTTTTAATCCACAGCATATATCCGCATCAAGAATGCCACATCCCCCCTGACTGTAATGGAATATAGTAATTTATCTTCCCTTGGTATGACAGATTTAAATCCGGGGGATAAGAATATTATTCTCAAAGTAAAAAATACACGGCATACTAAGAACCCTAAATAGAAAGACTTCTTACGTTTTACGTGCTTCCTTTAATAACCAGTATTCAATACTATCTGATAGAGCTAACCAGCTAGCCTCAATAAGGTTGCTTGAACTACCCATAGTTCTCCACTGCTCTCGCCCATCACTTGATTCGATAAGGACTCGAATCTGTGAGGCGGTACCAGCGGTTTCTTCTAATATACGTACTTTAAAATCAGTCAGTTCTACAGAAGTTAACTTGGGATAGAATTGAATTAAAGCCTTCCGTAATGCCTGGTCAAGAGCATTAACAGGGCCATCGCCCTCAGCAGCAGTATGTTCTATCCTATCAGCTACCTTCACCTTGATAGTCGCCTCAGATAGTAGTTCCTCCTTATTGGTTATACTAGGTAGACGGCGACGTTTTTCCACTACTACCATAAAGTCAACTAATTCAAAAGGAGGTATGTATTCAGGGTTTGCTCGATGAATCAATAAATCAAATGAAGCTTCGGCACTGTCATATTTAAATCCCTGGTTTTCCAGTAGCTTAATTTGGTTTAGCACTTTCTCTATCTCTTTACCTCTTGGAAGAGGCAACCCACGTTCTTTTACCTTATAGATAATGGTTGATTTGCCTGAAAGTTCGGAAATTATTACACGATTTTGATTACCGACTAATTTAGGATCAATGTGTTGATAGCTATCTTTCCATTTCATTAAAGCAGATACATGAAGCCCAGCTTTATGTGCAAATGCCTCTGAACCTACATAAGGTATCCGGTTAAGATGGGGGAGATTGGCTAATTCTGACACATAACGGGAGATATCTCTAAGTTTGCTTAGCTGCTTATTACTAACGCAGTTAATTCCCATCTTAAGTTTCAAGTTAGGTATAATAGAACATAGATTGGCATTGCCACAGCGTTCACCATAACCATTTATAGTGCCTTGAATTTGAGAAGCCCCTGCCTGGACTGCAGCCAGAGTGTTAGCCACGGCAAGTTCAGTATCGTTATGGGCATGAATGCCTATAGGAATGGAGCTTACTTCCTGAATTGCATTGATGGCTTTTACTATATGGTTAGGTAAGCTGCCTCCATTCGTATCACAGAGCACTAAGCATTGAGCACCGGCATCAGTAGCTGCAGCTATAACCTCTAGAGCATATTCCGCATTCGTTTTATAACCGTCAAAGAAGTGTTCAGCATCAAAAAATACCTGTAAGCCATTTGCTTTCAGATATTTGATAGAATCTGTTACCATATCGAGATTCTCTGTTAGGGTAGTATCCAATACCTGGGTCACTTGTCTATCCCAACTTTTACCAACAATGGTAACTACTTCAGTTCCAGCCTCGAGCAGTGCTCTGAGGTTACTATCTTCATTTGCTTTACAATTAGAACGCCGTGTGCTGCCGAAGGCAACTATACGTGACACTGTCAGCTTTAAGCTTTGTGCTCTGGCAAAGAATTCAGCATCTTTCGAATTGGAACCAGGCCAGCCACCTTCGATAAAGCCGACGCCTAGATCATCTAACCTCTGAGCAATATTCAGTTTATCTTCAACAGAGAAGGAGATCCCTTCCTGTTGTGCCCCATCGCGCAGTGTCGTATCATAAATCTGAAGTAGCATAATCGGAAAATCCTGCTATTTGCTTAATTTGTCAGTAATCAAGTTGCCCATCTCCTCAGTTCTTACCCTTTTTTCACCCGCTACCCAGATATCCGGTGTCCTGTAACCTTCCCGAAGGGTGTCTTCAATAGCGTCTTCCACAGACTGGGCTTCTGTTACTAAACCAAAAGAGTAGCGAAGCATCATTGATATGCTTAAGATGGTAGCAATAGGATTGGCCATGTCTTCTCCAGCTATATCAGGGGCAGTACCATGAATTGGTTCGTATAAACCAAAGGTATTTCCACTTGGCATGCCTGCAAGGCTTGCTGATGGCAACATACCCATAGAGCCAGCTAATATTGAAGCCTCATCAGTTAAGATATCTCCAAACACATTTGAAGTGACTATAACATCAAATTCTCGAGGGCTTCGAATAAGTTGCATGGCACATGCATCAACGAACATATGTTTTAGTTCAACATCAGGATAACTTCTTGAGATATCGATAGCCATTTGTCGCCATAAACGAGATGACTCAAGGACATTGGACTTATCTACCGAAGTCAGTTTTTTTGATCGGCTACGAGCTAACTCAAAACCCATTCTTATTATGCGGTCAATTTCCTCTTCCGAATATATCATAGTATCAACAGCCTGTCTCCCTGATTGGTTACGCCACTGTTTTTTTGGTTGTCCGAAATAAAGCCCCCCGGTGAGTTCTCTGACTACCAATAAATCAACACCTTTGACGATTTCCGGCTTAAGAGGGGTGGCATTCACCAGTGTTGGTGTGACTTTTACCGGTCGTAAATTGGCAAACAGGGACAATCCCTTTCTCAGCTCCAGTATACCATCTGTTGCTCTAACCTTTGCCTGAGGATCATCCCACTTTGGACCGCCAACTGCTCCAAATAACACAGCGTCACAATCTTGGCACATCACCATGGTTTCTTTCGGCAACGCAACGCCCAGGGTATCTATAGCAATGCCACCAATAATTCCATTGCATAACTTAAATTTGTGATTAAATCTATTCCCTATAGCTTTTAAGACCTTTACAGATTGGGCAATGACTTCGGGGCCAATGCCATCACCAGGTAAAACTGCAATACTAACATCCATTATATGCCTCTCATATTATTTTTAGTGTAGTTGATTAGACCTCCAGCGTTAATAATCCCCATCATGAAATGCGGATATGGCTTGGCATAATATGTCTTAGACTGTGAGATATCATCTATCTTTCCACTAGCTAAATCTATTTCCAGTATGTCACCATCTCCTATTTCAGTTGCTGCCTTGTCACATTCCAGGAGAGGTAAACCAATATCTATGGCGTTACGAAAGAAAATGCGAGCAAATGACTTAGCCAGAACAGCGCTCACTCCTGCCATCTTGATGATAATCGGGGCGTGTTCCCGGCTGGAACCAAGCCCAAAGTTCTTCCCCCCGACGACAAAGTCACCGCTCTTCACCCG
>CAYVML010000005.1:14775-21105 GCA_964452475.1 uncultured Dehalococcoidales bacterium | reverse complement strand
TTTTCAAGGCAACTCCGGTACTATGCCTGGTTGGATCGATAACGCTATTACTCTACATACCACTATTTGGTCAAAATGCTATTTTGAGTGGCTTCGGTGATGCAATAGTAGTAATGTATCTGCTGACCATCCCTTCTCTATCGCTTGTTGTGGCAGGTTTTTCTTCCAGTTCTCCCTATGCAACAGTTGGTGCCCAGAGAGAAATGGTCATGATGATGAGTTACGAATTTCCACTTGCCATGGCAATCGTGGTGATTGCCTGGCGCATTGGATTTGTAACTGACCTTAACCCATTTATGCTATCCACTATGTCGGCTTATCCTATATGGGGATTAGTAGGGCCATCGGGAGTAGTAGGCTTAGTGATATTATTTCTTGTCATGCTGATAGTTATCCCCGGCGAGCTCGCCAGGATCCCGTTTGATGTAGCAGAAGCTGAAACTGAACTAGCGGGTGGCTTATTGGTAGAGTACTCAGGGAGAAATTTAGCACTCTTCTACGTAGCAAATGCCATAAAATCATTTGCTATCGTTTCATTGGTAGTAGCGCTCTTCTTCCCCTATAACCTGTCGCCTGTACTTGGCATCACTGCAATAGTGCCTGCAGTGATAGTGAATCTCCTGTTCTTCCTTCTTAAAGTTTTTGTGATAATGTTTATTTGCGTAATACTTGTACGTGCATCAGTAGCTCGCTTTAAAATTGACCAGGCCAGCAAGTTCTATTTACTGGTGATGAGTGTAATTAGCCTTATAGCACTTGTACTGATACTGTTAGATGTAATAGTGTAAGACCAAACTATGAAAATGATAAAAGTTCTGCTAAAACAACTCTTCTCACCTTCTGCAACTAACAAGTTTCCGGCAAAATATGCACCCGAATCGGCAACTGCTTTTCTGGATAAGGTTGCTAAAGACAGCAGTATCCTTACCCCTCCCGTAGCCGTACCTGATAGATTCAGAGGGAAAATAGCTTATGATAGGGAAACATGCATCGGATGCAAGCTCTGTATCAGGTTATGCCCCACAAAGGCTATAGAGTTTATCCCTGAAGAGAAGAAGGTTAAAATATTTATTTCCAGGTGTTGTTTCTGTGCACAATGTACCGAAATATGTCCTACCAACAGTTTATCCATGACAGATGAGTTCATGCTTTCCAATTATGATAAGTATGCGGATGAACTCATAGTTACTCACTAAAGCACTTATCTAAGGCCCTCAGATAGTCTTCAAGACATGCTTTAGCACTCCATCAGCTTAATTGCTCTACTTTGTCTAGCTTGCTGCTTGCTATTAGCATGGCTAATTCCTCCCCGGCCATGCGAAGCTCAGAGGATAACGCTGTATTTAAATTCATTCCTTTTAGTTGAATACCCAGCAACAGCACTTCCCTGCAAAACTGGCTTACGTATGACACGAAAAGGGAAAGCGGCATATTATGTGTAGACATAGTCATAACCCCCATGCGTTCCGGCGTAATGATACGATAGGCTCCAGGCGCTAATCCCATCTCGGCTGCATCCACCAACACCAGTTTATCCGATTTCTGCCTTCTAACAATTGAGGTATAGTTTTCAGGAGTGGTGCCACAATCGATAGCCATTATTTCTTCACAAGACTTCTTAGAGCCTTTTTTCTTTCTCTTTTCATCGATCTCTGCAAGGTTACGATTAATGTGCTCTACAATATAGGCACCTACACCATCATCTCCGTTCATAGTATTACCCACAGCTAGAACAAGCACTTTCATGCTATAATGTTATATTACAATCTACTTAAGAAACAATGCATGAACTGGGAGTAACTGAAAGTATCGTTAATATTGTTCTTACTAAGGCAGAAGAAGCGCAAGCTAGCAAAATAACAAAAATCAGCATAGTCCTCGGTGAGCTATCAGGTTTTGTCCCTGATTGTATAGAATTCTATTTTAATTCGCTCAGTAAAGAAACCATCGCTGAAGGTGCAAAACTTGACTTCGAAATAATCCCAGCTCAGTTTCGCTGTAGAGATTGCTCAACCATATCATCTTCTGAAGACTTGATATGGATATGTCCCAACTGCCAGGGACATAGTCTGGAAGTGGTTGGAGGGCAAGAATTTTACGTAAAAGACATGGAGGTAGAATGAAAAAAATAGAAGTAGTCCAGGATATTATGTCGGTGAATGATACAGTGGCTGCTGCAAATAAACAATTGTTAACTAACCATAAGGTATTTGCCGTTAATATTATGTCATCTCCAGGCGCTGGTAAGACAAGTCTTATCTTAAAAACTATTGCTCTGCTACAGGAAAAATACAGGATAGCAGTTATGGAGGGAGATGTTGCCTCATCTGTAGATGCCGAAAAGATGGAAGGCATAGCCACTGCAGTCATACAGGTGAATACGCAAAAATTATCAATAGCTTGTAGTCTTATCGCTAATGTAGTCAGCCAGGCCCTACCAAAGCTGCCATTAAATGATATAGACCTGTTGCTCATTGAAAATGTTGGCAACCTTGTTTGCCCTTCACGATTCCTACTTGGTGCAAACAAACGTGTTGTTATATCAAGTCTGCCAGAAGGCGATGATAAACCAATTAAATATCCGCTGATATTCCTCAATGCAGATGCCGTGTTGATAAATAAAATTGATTTTCTTCCGTATGTTGACTTCAATATAAACTTGTTTAAGAAAACGCTACTTGATTTGAACCCCAGCTTAAAACTATTTGAAATTTCGTGTAAGACCGGTAAAGGGATAGAAGATTGGTGTAATTGGCTTGATAGTGAAATAAATATTTCCTGATAAGCTGTTTTAAATAACCATTTTACATGCACTATATAAATACTGGAGGTGCAGCAAATGAATCGGGAGTACCCGCCTTAATTGAAATCACGATTAAATCTGAAACGGAGATATCCCTGATTCTTGAAGAGCAAGCCGTTTTACTTACTATTCTACAGTACAGAATATGCTCATGGGGTGTTTAACATAGAGTGGAAAAACCTCCCTGACAGGTACAGAATGTAGCCAAGGCACCTAGTGACATTATTGCAGAAATTCTTATAACTGAGTATCAAACATCAAGGCAAGTCCATGAAACAACAAAAAAGTACTCTGGTACTAGCTCGAATCAGTGTTCGGGGTGTAGTCCAGGGAGTAGGCTTCCGTCCTTTTATATACAAGCTGGCTTTAAGATACAACCTTAAAGGATGGACATATAACACTTCCGAAGATGTAAAGATTGAAGTTGAAGGAGCAACTGAAGCAATCAGCCAATTTCTACAAGCACTTCGAACAGAAGTTCCTCCGCTGGCTCATATCGAAAATATGACTTTCAGCTATCATCAACCATCCGGTTATAAAATATTCGAGATACGGCATAGCGTTGCAGAAGAAGGAAAATACCAGCTTATCTCTCCTGATATAGCCACCTGCCAGGATTGCTTGAATGAACTTCTCGACCCACAAGACAGGCGTTACCGCTATCCATTTACCAATTGTACGAATTGTGGACCGCGCTTTACCATAATCGACGGAATTCCCTACGACCGTGCTAAGACTACTATGCGTCACTTCCAGATGTGCCCACAATGCCAGGCTGAATATGATAATCCAGCCAATCGCCGTTTTCATGCACAACCCAATGCTTGCCCCATATGTGGCCCCAGGGTTGAATTGACAGATGCAATGGGGCAAAGCATAAGCCACTCAGATCCAGTCGCTCAGGCAAGCCTTTTTCTACAAAAAGGAAGTATTGTGGCTATAAAAGGACTAGGTGGATTTCTACTTGCCTGTGATGCCACCAATGAAACAGCGGTTTCTCTACTACGCCAGCGAAAACAGCGACCTTACAAACCATTCGCCATAATGGTTCACGATATTGATGCAGCTAGAGAACACTGCTCCATGTCACCAGATGAAGCAAAGCTGCTTTCTTCTTCACAAAGCCCTATAGTACTGATGAAATGGAAGTATGGTTCATCCATAGTTCATGAAGTTGCGCCGCAGCAGAAGTATCTAGGGGTGATGCTCCCTTATACCCCACTCCATCATCTGTTGCTCAGAGATACATGCCTTCCCCTTGTAATGACCAGTGGAAACCTTAGTGAAGAGCCAATAGCTAAAGACAATAACGAGGCACTGCAAAGGCTTTATGGTATTGCTGATTATTTTCTGATTCATAACAGGGATATTTATTCTCGCTATGACGACAGCGTCGCTATAGTGGAAAACGGAAAAACCCAGCTAATAAGAAGGGCACGCGGCTATTCTCCTTATCCTGTACACCTGAGCTTCCAATGCAGGCAACTACTTGCCTGTGGGGCTGAGATGAAGAATACGTTCTGCCTGGCCCGTGATAACTATGCTTTTGTGAGCCAGCATATTGGGGATATGGAGAACTTAGAAACCCTGGAACATTTTACCGATACCATTTCCCTGTATGAGAAATTGTTTCACATTCACCCCGAGCTTATAGCCCATGACCTGCATCCAGACTATCTATCCTCCCACTATGCTGAGGATTTAGCTGTTACAGGGCTCAAAACCATTGGTATCCAGCATCATCACGCACATCTTGCCAGTTGCATGGCAGACAATTTGGTAGATTCTCCAGTCATCGGAGTTGTCTTCGATGGGACAGGGTGGGGAGAGGATGGAAATATCTGGGGGGGGGAGTTCATGGTAGCGGATTACAAGAGTTATCAAAGGATAGGCCACCTGGAATATCTACCTTTACCGGGAGGTGATGCGGCCACCAAAAGACCATATCGCATCGCTATTAGTTATCTGCTAAGTCTATTGGGGCAAAATATGCTGGACAGAGCAATTTTACTGAGCCAGAACTCTAGCTATCATAAAAAAAACGATAATATGGTCGATATCACTTTCTCAAATCAGGCTAGCCAAATCGAGTTGGAAATTATCAGGAGACAGATAACAAGGAAACTGAACTCACCACTGACTTCCAGTATGGGACGCCTGTTCGATGCAGTATCAGCACTGATAGGTATCAGGGAGATAATAGATTATGAAGGACAGGCTGCAATAGAGCTAGAAATGGCTGCCTATGACGGGAACTATAGTAAGGATGATGAAAGCTACCCATATCAAATCCAGCATGATAAGGATACAGCAATCGTTAGGCTTGACGGCCTATTCTTAGCCATTCTGGAAGACATGGATAAAAAAAGCTCACAGGCATTGATATCAATCAGATTCCACAATACTATCGCCGGTATAGCTGTTGAGATGTGTAGATTTATCTCAAGCCGGACTGGCATCAAACAAGTGGCATTAAGCGGTGGTGTATTTCAGAACCGCCTGCTCCTCAAGAAAACTGTTAATCTGCTAACAAAAGACAATTTCAAGGTTCTTACTCACAAGCAAGTACCATGCAATGATGGTGGCATCTCTCTAGGTCAGACAGTTATTGCAAATTTTACCAGTTGAAACAAGCTAATTACTGCTCAATCCAACTGGCTTGGGGAATGGCGTCTTAATAGCCGTAGACGTATCGAATGTAGCAAGGAAAAAGCCTTTACTCAAAGTAAGTGCTCCTGTTGGACATATATCCTGGCAGAGTCCACAAAAACAACACTTCCCTAGGTCTATCTTCGGATATGTCTTGGTATACTTCTCTTTATACTCTGATGGAGCCTCTACCATTTCTATTGCTCTATTGGGACAAATTTTTGAGCAAAGCGTACAAGAAGTGCACTTTTCGCTATCCCACACTTGCTCGCCTCTGTATTTTTCAGGAATAGGAATACTTTCATATGGAAACTTAACAGTCATCGGTTTGCAAACCATATTCTTTAGCAGCTTAAATACTACGAATGTCTTCATTTTCCTTCATCGATCCATGTCAGCTGGACAAATATTCAAGCTCCAATATATAGCAGGCACATCGGCTATTTGTGCACCTTGTAGCAAATACTCAAGAACGGGTATCATGTGCAGAAAGTCGGGCCCTCTCACCTTAACTCGATATGGATTCTTACTTCCATCAGTTACCATATGTATAGCTGCTTCGCCTCTGGCCACCTCATTACGCACATATACTTCTCCTTCCGGAATTTTCATGTTCAACTTGGGTTTCCGGAGCTCTGGTACTATCACCTCTCCAGCTGGCAATTTAGCTATCGCCTGCCGTACGATTTTGACTGATTGCTTCATTTCTTCTATTCCGGTCAGGTATCGGGCATAGGCATCGCCTTCAGTTCGAACAGGTACTTCAAAATCTAAATTGTCATATACCTCATAAGGGTCATCTCTCCTTACATCCACAGCCATCCCCGAACCTCTTATTACTGGTCCTGTTGCACCTAACCTTACCGCATCTTCTGGGT
>CAYVML010000005.1:0-14765 GCA_964452475.1 uncultured Dehalococcoidales bacterium | reverse complement strand
CACCCTTACTCCTACTCAGCAGTGTTGGGTTTTCCAATTCTTCAAATCTTACCATTTCCTCCACTTTCTCTAATGTCTTCAATATCCTTCCCTCTCCTCCCTCTGGCAGATCTCTTCTCACCCCACCGGGACAAATATATCCTGCCGGATACACCCTCCCACCAGTAATTAGTTCAAATATATCCAGTATATAATCGCGATACCCAAAGGCTATCTTAAATCCGCTCTCGAAGCCAGTGCCCATACAAAAAGCTCCATACCATATCATGTGTGACTGTATCCGAGATAGTTCAGCCATTATTACTCTTATATACTTGGCTCGTTCTGGTGGCTCTATTCCCATCAACTCATCAACAGCCTCCGCATGTACCAGATTCCAATTAAGCGGCTCCAATACACAAAGCCTGTCCGATAATACGGCGTTCTGTAATGGTATTCTATACTCCATAAGCTTTTCAAAGCCTCTATGCAAATAACCAGGATCCGCCCGTGCAGACACCACCTGTTCTCCCTCAACCCTTAGTTTCACCCCAAAATTCCCAGAACCTGGATGGGCTGGTCCAAAATACAGGTCGTAGTCTGTATCAACCGCCGGTTCTATTAATTCATTTATAGTAGACACGTTCTCTCTCATTTTCCGAGTTATAATATTTTTCTCTGGTGTATTCTCTCCAGTCAAAATCTTTTCTGAACGGAGGTGGACCTTCCCAATCCTCCAGAAACAGTGGTGCTAGATCCGGGTTTCCCTTAAAATTAACCCCAAATAGCTCATGAAGTTCTCTTTCATGAATACCAGCGTTTCTATCCCACACAGTTATTACCGAGTCAATGACAGCTTCTTGTCTGTTAATACTGGTTTTAAAAGTTATAAGGATTTTATCTTTTTGTGACCACACATGATAAGTAATCTCGAAGATTCCTGACGCCACCCAATCCACTACAGATATAGCTGATAGGTGTTTAAAACCTTGCTCTTTTATCCAACCTGAAACTTCCAGTAACTCTTTTTTATCCACTGGAACCCAGATTCTCCGACTCCTCTTTATTTCACCTTCGATATTGAACCTTGCTTTAATATCCTGAACAATCCTTACCTCCCTCTCTAACTCCACCTTATTCCATCTCCTTTACGTGTTGGAATATTTTTACGCAAGCTTCGAAAACGGCCTCTGGTCTCGGCGGACAGCCAGGAATATACATGTTCACTGGAATATAGTCACTGAGTTTTTTTATTGTATTATAGGAGTCCCAGTACATACCTCCAGTTATGGTACAAGCCCCAAGAGCAAGCACCACTCTGGGTTCAGCCATTTGCTCATATACTACTCTTGCCCTCTTTATAGATTTTGGCGTTTGATATCCAGCAATGAATAATACATCAGCGTGCCTTGGACTTCCTACCACTATCATCCCAAATCGTTCCATATCCCATCTCGACCCCACCACCGGAATGAGTTCTGCAAAACCACACGAATTGAACCAGTTAAAAATCCATATCGCCTTTATCAGCTTCCCTAGCTTCTTGGATTTCTCACTCATCCTTCAACTGTGCCTTTCCTCTGCACAATATATAAAAATACAGCTACCCTCTCTGCAAGCTGTCCAGAAATAACTTCTACTTATATGTATGTGCGGAAAATTACTGTGATAAAGATTACACCTTTATATTTATATATGCAAGCACTTTTTCACATTCAAGCATTATTTTTGTTTAAAATACTAAAAACTAACCAGACAGCTTAGCGTTGTATTAGTACACTGCATTCTTACGCCTGGTAACTACATTAAAAAAGGAGTTGACGATGATAAGTTCTTCCACAATTGGGGATAGCAATAACCCTAGCATAGTATAATAAGAACTGGAGATAGTATCCCTATTCCTGTAATAGGGTACACGTATTTGTGTTGTACTAACATATCAGCTAGAATTATCAAACTATGTGCCTGGCAATACCGGTAAAAATAGTCTCCATAGAAGGGAATGAAGCCCTGACGGAAATATCTGGGGTCAGGCGTAGGGTCAGTATTATACTCACCCCGGAAGCTAAGGAGGGTGACTATGTATTGCTACACACCGGATATGCCATAAGTGTGATTGATGAGGCCGAGGCGCTGGAAACCCTGAGGCTTCTAGAAGAGATAGCAGGCGTCAGTGAAGTTCATTGATGAATACCAGGACAGCAATCTCGTAAAAAAACTGGTACAAAGAATTTCCCAAAGCTCAACCAGACATATTACCCTTATGGAATTTTGTGGTGGACATACACACGCCATCATGAGATATGGTATCCGCGAGATACTGCCTAAAACAGTTGAGTTAAGCTCCGGCCCAGGCTGCCCTGTATGCGTCACAGCGCACGTCGACCTGGATAAAGTTATCGCCATGGCACAACTTCCTGGCGTCATCGTAGCAACCTTTGGAGACATGATAAGAGTTCCCGGCAGTTACTCCAGTTTACAGCAGGCCAAGGCTGAAGGAGCAGATGTACGTGTTATCTACTCAGCTATGGACGCCGTAGGGATAGCGCGGAATAATCCGCAAAAATCAATTATCCTGATTGGTATCGGTTTTGAAACTACAGCTCCCACTATCGCTGCCTCTGTACTCCAGGCAAAGCAGGAACGTATATTAAATTTCTACGTACTTTCGCTGCTCAAGCAGACCCCACCAGTGATAAAGGCATTGCTGGATACGGGTGAAATGCGGCTGGATGGGATAATCGGTCCAGGACATGTCAGTACTATTATTGGCTCCAACCCATATGAGTTTATACCACGTAATTATGGAGTGGGCTGTGTTATCTCAGGCTTCGAGCCTGTTGATATTTTAATATGTATAGAAAAGTTGGTAAAGCAAAGTGAAGTAAGTCTGCCATGTGTAGAAATAGCCTACCGCCGTGCAGTAAAACCAGCAGGCAACCAGCAGGCACTGAGACTGATCAAGGCTGTTTTCGTCTCCGGAAAGGCTGACTGGAGAGGGATTGGAATTATCCCTAATAGCGGCTATAAGCTCAGGCCTGATTTTCAGCACTTTGACGCAGACAGGTCTTTTGAAGTAAGCTTAAAACCGGTGATAGAACCTGAAGGTTGCCGCTGTGGAGACATAATTCGCGGTGCAGCCAAACCACCTGATTGTAGGCTTTTCGGCAAAGCCTGTACGCCAGAATCGCCTGTTGGGCCCTGCATGGTCTCCAATGAAGGAGCGTGCGCCGCATACTATCGCTACAGGATAGACTATGAATAATACTATCCTCCTAGCCCATGGCAGCGGTGGCAGATTAAGCCATGACCTGGTAAATAAGCTTATTCTACCGCTACTCGGCAATCCTTTGCTGAATAAACTTGATGACTCTGCTGTCTTCGAACAGCAGGGGCGTTTTTCATTCACCACTGATAGCTATGTAGTAAATCCTATTTTCTTTCCAGGAGGTGACATAGGGAAACTTGCCGTTTGTGGGACAGTTAATGACCTGTCTATGAGCGGTGCGAGGCCGCTCTACTTGAGTCTTTCCATGATCATCGAGGAAGGACTATCACTGGATGATTTAAGACTTATAGTTAGGTCAATAAAATCCAGCGCTGAGGAGGCAGGAGTAATCATTATCACCGGCGATACCAAGGTAGTAAACCACGGCCAGGCCGATAAACTGTTTATCAATACCTCTGGAATAGGTATAATCCCTAATGGATGTGCCATCTCTGGATCAAACGCTAAGGCAGGTGATAAGATAATCCTGAGTGGTACCATCGGAGACCATGGTATAGCTATAATGAGTCAGCGCGAAGGTTTAAAATTCGAGGTGCCAGTACAGAGTGATTGTGCACCACTTAACAATCTGGTAGCCCAATTGGTAGAAAATTCAGGTGAAATCCATTGCCTGCGTGACCCTACCAGAGGTGGTCTGGCTAGCACACTAAACGAATTTGCCCAACAATCAACCAGTATTGGCATTACAATAGATGAGAAGTCTATACCCATAAAAGGAGAAATCATGGCGGCATGTGAACTCCTGGGGTTAGACCCTCTGTTTGTTGCCAATGAAGGGAAACTGGTAGCTGTGGTATCAGCCGTTGCTGCTGATTCCATTCTGGCCAGAATGCACCAAAACCACTATGGAGAGGATGCACAAATCATAGGCGAGGTAACCAATAGTCACCCCGGAAAGGTGATAATGAAAACAAAATTTGGAGCTTCAAGAATTGTGGAAATGTTATCAGGAGAATTACTGCCAAGAATATGCTAACAGAGAGGAATATTAATCACTCAAGGCTTACCCTGCCAATAGAGCGGATTGGTATTCTTTACCATCCACTGCGGGAAAAAGCACAGCAGCTGGCCAGTCAGCTGCAAGGGCTGTTATCCTCAAAGGGGATTTCCGTATGGCAATGCTCAACAAGAGAGGAAGAGAAAGCCATGTCACAGTGTATTGGCTCTCATCTCATTCTCAGCATCGGTGGTGACGGTACAATACTAAGGGTTGCCCGCATAGCTGCCTTATCACAAACACCCATCCTTGGAATAAAACTTGGCAGGTTAGGTTTCAGCACCGAAGTAAACAGCGGTGAAATAGCAGACGCGATATCGAATATACTTGAAGGAAAAGGCTGGATCGAACAGAGAGCAATGTTGGAAACACAGCTAGGCAAGCAAAGATTCCATACCTTGAATGATACGGTACTACGAGGCAGTTCACCACGACTTATAAATATCAAGATAAGTATCGATGAGGTTCCACTCAGCACCTGTAGAGCAGATGGCATCATTCTTGCTACATCCACTGGTAGTACAGGTTACTCCCTAGCCGCCGGTGGCCCTATACTCCATCCACAGTCTAAGGAATTCATTCTTAAACCAATATGCTGCCACCTGGGGCCTAATACTGCCCTGGTGCTATCACCTGAAAACGTTGTCGATTTAAAGTTAAGTAGCGCTGATAAGGCATCGCTAATTCTCGATGGGCAAATCGAAATTCCTCTTTCCGATGAACAAAACATCACCGTCAGGCTAAGCTCGCAGGTAACCCACTTCCTTAGATTTCGACCTCAAGGTTATTTCTACCATTCATTATGGCAGAAACTACAGGTAAAAGGAGTGCTATGAAGATCGCCAAAGCAAAGGTAACCGATGCCATTGCAATACACCAATTAATTAATCACTTCGCCGGACAGGGTTGCATGCTGCCACGCGCTTTGAGCGACATTTATGAGGGAATTAGAGAATACTTTGTAGCCAGAGAAGATGGTCAATTTATCGGATGCGTAGCGCTCCACGTAAGCTGGCTTGATCTGGCTGAGATACGCTCCCTGGCTGTCCAGAAGAAAAGCCAAAATCAGGGGGCTGCAGCTTTGCTACTCGATGCCTGTCTCGATGAAGCCCGGCAACTCGGCATTGGTTCGGTTTTTTGCCTCACCCAGACACCAGACTTCTTCAAGAATAATGATTTCCACACCATCGACCGAGCAGAACTTCCACACAAGATTTGGACTGACTGCTATCGCTGTCCCAAATACCCTGATTGTAATTCGATAGCCCTTATACGTCGGAGTCATTAGTGGTATCAATAGCATAACTCAACGCGGAGAAGAATCAATTCCATAAGGAGCGATATGCCAGCAGAGAAATGCATTTCGAGCCAGCAGTTATACCATGGTCCCACCATTAGCCTAAATGAAGATCTGGTTGAACTTTCGGATGGGCAACAGACTGTTCGTGAGGTGGTCAAACATAGCGACGTAGTGGCTATGGTACCAATAGACGACCAGAATAATGTGTTGCTAGTACAACAGTTTCGCTATTCAGTAGGAAAAACGCTCCTGGAAATACCAGCCGGTGGTATTGAACCAGGAGAGCAACCTATTAACGCAGCCCGCCGTGAACTACAGGAGGAAATTGGCTATCTGCCCGGAAAAATCGTGAGATTGGGTGGTTTCTATGCCGTTCCTGGCTATGGAACCCAGTATTACCACTGCTATTTGACTACAGACCTTACGCCAAGTCAGCTCACCGCAGAGGATACCAACTACATCGAGGTAATAAAAATACCCATGCATCAGTTGGAACAGCTTATTACTTCCGGTAAAATTGGCGATGCCAAGAGTACTGCAGCACTGCTCCTTTACCTGTACCGGATAAAAGATGATAGAAAGCATCAACAAACGCCCAGACTGCAATAAGATATTTAGCCTGGATCAATAGAATGTGCTAAGTTAATCAATAAAAGATTGTTATGTCAATAGAAAAGAAACTATCAAGCCATACCGTCTATCAGGGACGCGCAATAAGCCTCAGTGTGGACTCCATTATGATGCCCGATGGTAGGCAAACTAGCAGGGAGGTTGTGAAACACAGCGAGTGCATAGCTGTAGTAGCCCTGGATGAGCATGACAATATATTTTTGGAGCGGCAGTTCCGTTATGCGGTAGGAAAATCACTAATGGAGATACCAGCCGGTGGCATTGAACCTGGTGAAGACCCCGCTGACGCCGTACGTCGTGAACTGCAGGAGGAAATCGGCTATCTGCCTGGTAAATTAGAAAGACTTGGTGGCTTCTATTCCACCCCGGGATATGGAACTGAATACTTGCACTGCTACCTGGCTACTGATCTCCATCACAGTCGATTGATAGCCGAAGATACAACAGAAATCGAGACACTGATAATCCCATCCACAGAAATCACACGTCTCATTGCTTCAGGGGAGATTTGCGACGCCAAGAGTATCGCCGCCCTTCTCATCTTTCTCTATATCAGTAGGAGCAAAAGGTAGTACAATCCTTATAGGTCACTTATACCAGTGGTACAGCAATGGTACGCAGTTCGTGGGCGAAGTCCTGCCTATCCATCTCATAGAAATAATGTAGAGTATGTCCTACTCGCAGTGCCTCCACGTAGCGTAAAGTACCGTGCCCATATGGCGAATGCAATATGCCATGCCCATGGTCAACCTTATGAAAAGTACGCAAATCTGTGCTGATAGCCAGGCTGGGACTATCTGAATAGTTTGCCCCAGAGTTAGGTCTTCCATCATAAATTGCGGTGAAGAATGGTGGTGTATAAACCAGTGCGCTTATCCGTGCCAGGTAGCGATCCCAGGCATCACCACAGGGAATCACTTCACCAATCCAGTTAAAATTCACACCATTTGAACTGGTAGCAAGACCTGTAGAACAGGCAACTTCACCAGATACAAAGGCATTGCCGCTTCGATGCATGCGGTCAAACTTACCCCAGTCATCTGTCTTCGGTCGTGGTGCCATATTTACATACATATGCCACAGTCCCCCAACAATCATAATAACCGGATCCTTTACTCCTTCGGTATCGGTATTTACCGGGGAGAGTACAGTCACACGTAGAGCTGGATTAAATTCTTGAGGATTATCCGCCTCGAGCATATCTATACTCCACCTGAAATCATGTCGAGAAATGTAGCTTACATAGAGTCTGAATTTTCCTTCAGGTGTAATCATTATAGAAGACTTCTCAATCGACATGGCCTCAAAGGCTTCCTTCTGGGCTGTCCATAACTTCTGAAAATTCTTACCATCTGTACTCACTGCAATAACTGTCTCCCCTCCACGACCTTTGAGGCCATGTTCCAGCAGTTTAGTGCGCACACGATAACTAAGATAAAACTGCTTGGTACGTTCATCAAAGGTAGCACTCGATCCGCCGGCCCAGTATCCTTCCTCTTTGCCCGGAGGCTCAGCTACCACCACTCCTTCTAATGGGTCAAATAGCGGCAATGTTCCTATGCATTTGCGATTGGAATAATCAAGTAGGTAAGAACAATCAATCCCCTCAATCTCTTCAGACATATTTCAAAGCACCTCCTTAATGTCTTACAGTAAATTATTCATCTTTTCTATAACAGCATCGGCAAACTGACTGGTACCCACGGCAGTGCTGTCATTGCGATCAATCTTCAAATCATAGGTAACATTTTTACCTTCAGCAATTACTGCAGCTATTGCATTCTCCAGCCGATCAGCGCTCATGGTCTCCTTCAAGTAACGGAGCATCAGCACAGCTGACAGCATCATCCCCATCGGATTTACCTTATTCTGTCCAGCATACTTGGGAGCACTACCATGAGTCGGTTCAAAGACAGCAATTTCTTCTCCAATATTGGCCCCCGGCGCAACACCTAACCCACCTACTAGTCCAGCACAGAGATCAGAGACCACATCACCATAGAAGTTTGGTAGTACTAGAACATCAAATTGTAGAGGCCTCTTGGCCAACTGCATACAGGCAGCATCCAGCAACATATCGCTGAATTCGATATCATTATTCTCCTTAGCTACTTCACGTGCCGTCCTGAGAAATAGCCCATCAGAGAACTTTAGTATGTTTGATTTATGAATCGCGGTCACCTTCTTCCGGTTATTCTGCCTGGCATAATCAAAAGCAAATTGTACAATACGCCGGGTCGCCGTTCGGGAAATCGTCTTCAGGCTAATAGCCGAGTCCTCAGGTATAAAATCTCCAGTACTTTTGGAGACCAATTGTCGCAATAAAGCAGTATCTGCATTATCTATATCGAACTCGATGCCTGCATAAAGGTCCTCGGTATTCTCCCTGACAACAACGATATCTACTCCTTTATATGGAGTCTCGATGCCAGGATAACTCTTACAGGGGCGAAGGCAGGCATAGAGATCCAACTTTTTTCGCAGACCCACATTCACGCTCCGAAAGCCGCTACCTATTGGAGTTGTTACTGGGCCCTAAATAGCCACCTTGTTTCTTTTTATTGATTCCATAGCCTCTACTGTAAGAACCATACCGAATTTCTCATAGGCATCGCTGCCTATAATGGCATCCTCCCAAACAAAATGTACACCGGTGGCCTCCAATACTCTTCTTGTCGCCTCAGATATTTCAGGACCAACTCCATCCCCGGGAATAAAAGTTATCGTATGTTCCATAGTAGTTCTCTCCTAGTCTGCCCCTATCACTAATATCAGTAGAGGCATAAGATTTTCATTCTCCTGTTACTTGCTAATATATAAACTCTAATTATCAAATACCGGGGGTTCTGCAGGACAATGGTCAAAGTTGCTCGCGCACAAAATCCTGGTGATGTTGAATATATGGTATAAGCCCACCCTCTGCTACTATGGCTGACATCAATGGTGGCATCCTGCTGGTATCCAATATAACTCCATTACTGTGGTCAATCACCTTGCTTTCAGCGAGCTTAATCTCAAGTTCATCGCCATCATTAATTTTATCAGTATCACATAACAATACAGGCATACCTTGATTTATAGCATTCCGGAAAAAGATTCTAGCTACTGACTTAACCAGGATAATGCTGATACCAGCCATCTTAATCACTACCGGTGCATGTTCCCTGCTTGATCCCAAACCAAAGTTACTACCTGCTACCACTACATCACCCTCTCTCACTCTTGAGGTGAAATCAGGCAAGGTATCCTCCAGTACATGTTTGGCCAGTTCGGGTAAATTGCTTCTTAAGTAGGTAAAACGACCTGGTATAATATGATCTGTGGAGATATTATCTCCCAGTTTAATAGCCTTGCCTGCAAATAACTTTTCAGACACTTTTAACTTCTCCTCCATTTTCTGAGAAATTTCTGGACTAACTCGCCCTCTTCAAAGAGAAGAATTTACCAGTACTATTCATAAAAATTCTCTGGGGTCAGTTATCTCTCCTGTTATCGCTGAGGCAGTAGCTGTAGCAGGACTTGCCAGGTATACCATGGCCTCGGGATTACCCATTCTGCCTTTGAAATTGCGATTTGCTGTAGAGATACAAATCTCGCCATCCGCAAGTACCCCCTGGTGCAAACCCAGACAGGCAGCACAGCCAGGGGGTAATATAATTGCACCAGCTTCAATAAGTGTACTTATATATCCACGTTCCACAGCCTGTAACAATACCTTCCTCGAAGCAGGCGCTATCAACAATCTTGTGCCCGGATGGCGCTTCCTGTTCTTCAGCATAGCAGCCACTATGGCAAGATCATCCAGGCGCCCATTGGTACAGGTACCGATAAAGGCTTGATTTACCCTGACACCCTTGACTTCAGTAACAGAGAACGTATTATCAACAGTATGTGGACATGAGATCATCGGGGATAGTTGTCCCAGGTTTAATGAAATAACTTTTTCGTATGGCGCATCAGCATCAGGGTAAAGCGGCTGATAATTTTCACCACGTCCTTCACTGTTAAGAAATTCCTGAGTAATTTTATCGCTGGGGAATAAACCGACCTTGGCTCCTGCTTCTACTGCCATATTAGATATGGTCAGCCGTTGCGAAATGGACATACCTTTCAATGCTTCTCCACCGAATTCCAGTGCCTTATAAGTGGCACCATCAGCTCCAATTTTACCTATGATATACAAAATCAGGTCCTTGGCAAATACTCCTTTCTGAAAGGCAGAGCTAAGATACAATAAATAACTTTCTGGCACCCTGAGCCAGGTTTTGCCCAGTGCCAGTGCCACAGCCACATCACTTGAACCCATGCCAGTTGCAAATGCCCCCAGAGCACCACCAGTTACCGTATGCGAATCAGACCCAACAATCACATCTCCAGGATTGGCGAATTTTTCAGCCACCAACTGGTGACAAATTCCATCCCCCACTTCATAAATATGCGCTCCCTTTTCCTCAGCAAAGCGGCGCATGAACAGGTGATCATTTGAAAGCGCCCTGATAGGGCTGGGAGCAGCGTGGTCCAGAAACATTAGCGCTCTAGCTGGAGTAGCCAGCTTCTTAAAGCCGCTTTCCTCGAATAATCTCAGTGTAAGTGGTCCAGTAGTATCCTGTACAAAAGCTAAGTCAACCTGAGCTATAACAATATCCCCAGCATTAGCATCAGTCTTCGATTTAGTCGATAGAATTTTTTCCGCCAGCGTTTTTCTCATAAACCAACCTATCCAATCATCGCCAGAACATCATCCATATTAACCTTGTCGCCTGGCGCATAGTTAACCGCCACAATTTTCCCAGCTTCTGGAGCCGGCAGCACATTCTCCATTTTCATTGCCTCCAGCACAACGATGCCATCTCCAGGCTCAACTTTATCACCCTTTTCTATCAGATAGCGTATTATTGTTCCTGGCATGGGTGCTGCTACAGGAATAGCATTGCTCGGTATCTCATCTTTGACGCCTTCATTTTTACCATCCGAAGTCTTGACAGTACTAGTAGCCATCGAAGGCGCTGTAGACAGCGTAGAACCTGCCCCCAGTGATATCTCCACCCGGTGGCTCCTGCCATCAACAAAGACATCAAAGCCAATGGCAGTCGGAGTGCCTGCAGCCTTTACCTCGGATTTATCCACCAGCTCTCCTGCCCTTGCTTTGGCTATCAACTCATCCTCACGTTGGACATCCTCCAGAGTCTTAGCCCTAGTTTCTGCTGGAGTTTCCTCCAGGCCATATTTCCACCTGAGGAAACGCATCCCGGTGGTAGGATAAAGGGCATACGCCAGCACATCACCAATATCCTTGGCAATATCCTTTGTCGCCTCTTTAGCCTTTTCCAGTTCAGGCTCTAGTACATCCGCAGGACGGCAGGTAATAGGAGTTTCGCCTCTTTCATAACCCTTAAGAACCAATTTCTGAACCTTGGGATCGATTGGCATTGGTGCTTTGCCATACAGACCATAGACATAATCTTTAACCTGTTGTGAAATAACTTTGTACCTTCCAAAGAGAACATTGCTTATTGCCTGAGTGCCCACAATCTGACTGGTAGGAGTGACCAGTGGAGGATAACCCAACTCCTTGCGGGTTCGCGGCAACTCCTGATAAACCTCATCCAGTTTGTCGATAGCATTCGCTTCCCTGAGTTGAGATACCATATTGGAAAACATCCCACCGGGGATTTGATGCCATAACACCCCGGTATCGATTACCGACATCCTTGTTTTAGCCAGGAAATCACGGTATTTGGGAGCGATAGACTCAAAATATGCCCCTAACTTGAGTAAATATTCCAGTTTTATTCCAGTATCCCTGGGGGTGTTGCTAAGGCTAACTACTAGTGGCTCGATAGCAGGATGGGATGTACGCAGAGCGAAAGGAGCAAGGCAGGTATCAACAATATCTACTCCTGCCTCAATAGCCTTTAACAGGCTCATATCTGCCATACCACTGGTAAAGTGACTATGCAGAGAAACAGGTATGCTTAAGGCCTCTTTCAGCGCCTTTATCAGTTTATAAGCATCGTCAGGCGCAAGCAAGCCTGCCATATCTTTGATGCAAAGGCTGTCAGCTCCCATTTCTTGCAGCTTTAGCGCTTTTTGAATATAGTAGTCAATTGTGTACACTGGTCCACCCAGTTTACGCTCCGTCAGTGAATAGCTTAATGCTCCCTGGATGTGCTTTTTCTTGTCTTTTATAGCTCTGTAAGCGGTTTCGAAGTTACGTTCATCATTTACAGCATCAAAGACGCGGAAGATATCTATGCCACAATCTGCAGCATGGTGAACAAAAGCGGTAACCACATCATCAGCATAGTTGCGGTAACCAACTAGGTTTTGCCCTCGCAACAGCATTTGCAGCTTTGTATGAGGCATTAATTTTTTTAATATGCGAACCCTCTCCCAGGGATCCTCATTCAGATATCTGGTCATCACATCGAAGGTAGCTCCACCCCAAACCTCCATAGACCAGAAACCTGCCTTATCCATCTCAGGGGCAACAGCCTCCAGGTCCTTAGTTCTCCCTCGAGTCGCCAGCAAAGACTGATGCCCATCTCGAAAGGTAAGGTCTGTTATCTTTACCGGTGTTTTATTGTCGGTCAGACTCATATCATCTCCTCGTAAATATATATATTTAATTAACAGATTTTGTAACGATAATTAGGAACTGAATCCATAAAAAGAACTGTATTTTATAGAGGAATATTACCATGTTTTCTAGCAGGATTGGTAATTTCCTTGTTCTTTAACATCTGTAATGCCCGGATAAGCTTGGGCCGCGTATCGCGAGGGTCTATTACATCATCAATATATCCCCTAGCAGCCGCCATATAGGGATTTGTGAATTTATCACGATATTCCATGGTTAGCCGCTGTTTCGCTTCCATGGAATCAGCTGCCTCTTTAATCTCACGGCGATATACAAAGTTCACCGCTGCCTCAGGTCCCATAACGGCGATCTCTGCTGTTGGCCACGCATAATTAACATCCCCTCTAAGGCTCTTACTGCTCATAGCGATATATGCCCCCCCATAAGCTTTACGAATAATAACACCAACCTTGGGAACTGTAGCCTCAGCATAGGCAAATAACAGCTTAGCCCCATGCCTGATTATTCCTCTAAATTCCTGGTCTGTTCCTGGCATATATCCGGGAACATCAACAAAAGTTACCAGTGGAATATTAAAACAGTCACAGGTGCGGACAAATCTTGCTGCTTTATCACTGGCATCTATATCCAATACCCCTGCCATATATGAGGGCTGCTGGGCCAGCACACCTACAGAATCACCTCCCAGGCGGGCAAAACCCACAATGAAATTACAGGCAAACCTCTGATGCACTTCCATAAAATCTCCATCATCAACCACTTTCAGTATAACCCGTTTCATATCATATGCCTGGGCTGAGTTATCAGGTATTATTTCTAGAATATCTTCTTCCTGACGACTGGTATCATCTTTACAATCGATAGAAATTGGCTTTTCCCGGTGACTTTGCGGAAGAAAGCTTAATAATCGTCTAACCTCTTGGAAACACTCCTCTTCACTTTCATAAAGGAAATGACAATTTCCACTTCTACTGGCATTCACTATGGCTCCACCTAAGGCTTCAAGACTCACCTTTTCACCTGTCACTGCCTCAACAACGTCGGGGCCAGTAATATAGCTTTGCCCTAACCCCTTAACCATAAAAACAAAATCTGTTATAGCTGGAGAATAAACAGCCCCTCCTGCAGTAGGACCTACGATTACTGAAATCTGTGGAATGATACCTGAATACATAGTATTTCGAGTGAAAATTTCGCCATACCCATTTAGACTATCAACACCCTCCTGTATTCTTGCACCCCCCGAGTCCAGTATAGCTACGAAAGGTGCTCCGTTCTCTGCTGCTAAATCCATCACCTTACAAATCTTCTGTGAAGCTACCTCTGATAGAGAGCCACCGAAAACAGTGAAATCCTGAGAAAAGGCAAAGCAGAGACGATCATTCACCTTCCCATAGCCAACAACCACAGCGTCACCAGCATATTTTTTTTCTGCCATGCCAAAATCAGCACAGCGATGAGTTACAAATGAGTCGATTTCCTGAAAAGTTCCAGCGTCAAAGAGAATCTCCAGGCGCTCACGGGCGGTCAGTTTACCCCTGTTGTGCTGCGCTTCAGTTCGCTCAGGCCCACCACCCTGTTTTGCCTTCTCCCTGTATTTATTCAATTGAGTCAATTTCTGCTCGTTTACCATAGTCTTTCCTTCATATCTATTTATGCTGATATTCTAATGACTTACTCTGCTATAATCAATGCCATGCTATATCATAGCAGATATAAAGAAAGCAACCTCGGCGATACCCGCTGTGGTAAATTCACATTCCACTGGGGTGAAAGAACCTACATCATGGGAATCGTCAACGTTTCCCCTGATTCTTTCTCAGGCGATGGTATAAAAAATAACGTTGAGGCAGCAGTTCTCCAGGCCAAACGTATGGCTACAGAAGGCGCAGATATAATCGATGTTGGTGGCGAATCAACTCGTCCCCAATCAATGCCAATATCATTAAATGAAGAATTGCTTCGAGTA
>CAYVML010000004.1:0-21257 GCA_964452475.1 uncultured Dehalococcoidales bacterium | reverse complement strand
AGTTATATACAGGAGTACCAAGCTTCTTACCGACAATATCCCATAGTGCCTGTTCAATGGCACTCACCGCACAGAATATATCCATGGAGCCTCTTCTACCAGACAAATCGTTATAGGCAATATGTGTGAAATGTTTTATGTGAAAGGGGCTTTTACCAATAGTATAAGCACCTATGGTATTAACAAGCTGGGCAATGCTTCTTTCCCTGGTGGGTTGGGTGTAAGCTTCTCCCCAGCCGGTGATTCCTTCATCAGTCTCCACTTTGACCAGCACCCAGTGTTTACGTAGCCAGTGCTTGTCCATTTCGGCAAGCTTCTTTGAACTGTAGGGACAAACTAAAAAACTGTTGACATTGCTGATATTCACTCTTTTACTCCTTGTACTGTAGCTATTTGTTCACCTGTGATGTCCAGATGACGGCCTTGTTTTCCTGTTCTTCTGTGATGGCTTGAAAAGATACTGGATCAGTATCATAAACGCGACCCGCTTTCTCTGCTGAATCTCCGTATATCCACAGCATTTTAAATCCCTTGCTGTTGCTACAGGACCAGGCATGTGGATATCCCCTGGGGATGAATACCCCGCACCCGGGGTCTGCCCGCCACCAGCGGCTGCCAAAAAGGGTGTATCCCGGGCCTACGGAACTCTTATCGATAATGATAAGCTCCCAGGTGTGATGATGGTGTAAAGGGATACGCCAGCCAGGCACATAATCGATTACGCCAAAGCTAACCTGTCCCGGTTCGTCTATATAGCAGGTATTGATTACCTCGCCAACCTGTCCTGCCTCTACCTGTTTTCCTTTGCTGGGATAGATGATATATGGTTGCTGGTTCATGGGATATCCTTTCCGGGAGTTCTCCCTTGTTGAAGTTATCTCAGATGAATGAATTCTAGGGCAAAGCAAAGGAGTTAGTCAATAGCTCTGTTGGGATACTACCTCGACGTGTGTCTTCAGTCTGTTTGCTTTCCACGACAAGAATAAATAACAGTGCTGCTGTAATGGGTTGCTTCGGAGAGTGTATAATACAACAGCGGAAAATGAATTATAAGTCTTATGACGAGCCCAGGAGTGGTATCTCCCTTAAGATACCACTGAAAAACTACCTTGGTTGCATCAAACTTAAAGAAGTTCCTGAACTCGTATCCACTTCAGAGACATGCCGCTGTGCTCTGCAGGAGCCATACGGTACAGTCAGCTTGCGCGAACTGGCACTGGGGAAAAAAGATGCAGTAATACTGGTGAGCGATTATACACGTGCAATTCCTGCAGAACAATTGTTGCCGCCAGTTATTGAAGAACTCTCCCATGCTGGGATGGATGAATCTCAGATCACCCTGGTAATTGCCTGTGGGACCCATCGACCAAGCACTCAAGAGGAGATAGTGAACATCGTCGGACAGGAATGGGCGGATAGACTGCCCATTATTAATCATAATGCTCATGATGAAAAAGCTCTGAGTTTTATCGGGAAGACAGGTAGAGATACGCCAGTATGGATAAATAAATTGATAATGGAGAGTGACCTGCGAATAGCCCTGGGACAGATTGAACTGCACGAATTCGCTGGTTTCAGTGGTGGAGCCAAGAGTATACTACCTGGTGTCTCCGGGGAAGAGACTGTTCGAGCCAATCACTCACCGGAGATGATTGGGCATCCACTGGCCCGACCGGGAGTCATCGAGGGGAACCCTGTTCATGAGGATATGGTTGAGGCGGCGTTGATGGCAGGTCTCGATTTCATAGTGAACGTTACACTGAATATGAATCAACAGGTTACAGGGGTCTTTACCGGGAATACGATAGAGGCACATAAGCAGGGGGTGGCTTTTATTGACTCGTACTCCAGGGTGGGGCTTTCCAGCAGGCCTGATATTATCGTTACCACACCTGGAGAGGCGCTTGCCGTCGATTTCTATCAATCATTGAAACCGGTGATAGCACTGGATGCTATTGCTTCCAGGGGAACAATTATCGTACTCCATGCCTCATGTCCTGACGTACTGGGCTCAATGGGAGACGAGATGATAAAGGCCTTTACAGGAGCTAACAGTCCGGAAGAGGTCAGAGAAAAGTTGAAGCAAGATTACCAGCCGCAGATGGACCACGCCCTGTTGCTGAGCAGACTGCTTGCTAAGGGTGTAAAGGTTATCGCATCCAGCCCTAATGTACCGGCTAAGCTTCTGGAGCAGATGTTGTTGTTGCCGGCAGAGTCCCCTCAACAGGCACTGGAGCTTGCCATACAGCTATCAGGTAGTGAACGCCCCTCGGTACTGGTCTATCCACAGGCAGAGAGGACTCTGCCTGTATTGACATAAGAGTTACAGGAGATTGAGATATTATCGCTAGAAAAATTAAGGAGGTATCTTTGAGCACGAAAAAGGATTTTGAAATCACTGGGCTGAAGGCAAGGGAGATAATCGACTGCCGTGGTTTTCCCACCGTACAGGTGGATATCAGGGTAAACGGTGCTGTTATCGGCAGGGCTGATGTACCCTGCGGACGTTCTACCGGGGCGCATGAGGCCTTTGAACTTCGCGACGGTGGAAAGCGCTATGGAGGCTTTGGTGTAACAAAAGCAATAGAGAATATAAACAGTATTATCGCCCCGGAAATTATCGGTAAGGATGTCACCGAACAACGCAAGCTGGACAGGCTACTTGTTGAGCTAGATGGCACCGAAAATAAGACTAAGCTAGGAGCTAATGCCATCGTTGGTGTCTCCATGGCGGTTGCCAGGGCAGCAGCAGAAGCTGTACATCTCCCACTGTATCGCTATCTAAATGCCAATGCTTGTATTATGCCGGTTCCCATGATGAACCTGATAAATGGAGGCAAGCTCACCTCTAACTACCTTGATTTCCAAGAGTTCATCTTCATGCCGGTGGGAGCGGAGACCTTTTCAGAGGCGCTGCGTATAACCTCTGAAATAAATATGGTGCTCAGAGATCTTCTGGTAGAGAAATACGGCAGGCTGGCTATAAACGTGGGTGATGAGGGTGGGTGTGCCCCACCGATGACTTCTATCAGGGAGGCTATGGATATTCTTTGTAAGGCGGTGGAACAGGCTGGATATGCGGATAAGGTTGTCTATGGCTTCGATATCGCCGCCACCCACCTTTATGACAGGGAGACCCAAAAATACAGTATTGAGGGGAAGCAATTGAATAGGGAAGAGTTGATAGACCTCTATAAGAGTCTGTTAGCTTCATATCCTATCGTTTCTATAGAGGATCCACTGCATGAGGAGGACTTTGAAGGCTTCGCCAGGCTGACCGCGGAATTGGGCATCCAGATAGTGGGCGATGATCTGTTCACTACCAACTGTAAACGTTTGTCTAGGGGGATAGAGATTAAGGCTGCCAACAGCCTGTTGTGGAAGTTTAACCAGATTGGCACCCTGAGTGAGGCGATGGACACTGCTGCACTGGCCTATCGGGCTGGTTATAGCGTAGTCGTGTCGGAGCGCTCCGGGGAAACTGAAGACCATGCCATCGCTGACTTGGTGCTGGCGTTGAATGCCGGGCAAATTAAGACTGGAGCTCCTGTACGCTCCGAGAGAACTGCCAAATATAATCGCCTGCTGCAGATAGAAGAGGAACTGGGAGCCTGTGCCCGCTATGCCGGCAGAAATTACAGGTTACCATTTAACCTGTAATAGTTTTCTAACCGGATGCTAATTTGGCAGAGTCGAGGATGTTTAACTATATCAAGAATGAAAAGGAGCTTGTGGCTCACGGCTGCGGGAGCCTGCGGAAGGCAGTACTGGACATCGCTGACTATGCACTTCATGCAGCAGACCCCTATCTAGCCACTAGAAAGCTGATAGGACTACAGGGAGATATCCTCAACATAGGCTCACTGCGGTTTGACCTGTCACAGAAGGGAGATATTTATGTTCTTGGTGCCGGCAAGGCCAGCTTATCTATCGCCAGGGCACTGGACGAAGTCCTGGGCGACAGAATATCTCTGGGCCTGGTAATTGTGAAGAATAAACAGGACCAGCTCTTGCAGCATATAGAGTTGAGGGAGGCTTCCCATCCTGTGCCTGATAAAGCAGGGTTGGCTGCTGCCGAAGAAGTGATGCGGCTGGCAAGAAAGGCCATGAAAAGTGATATAGCCATCTGTGCCATCACCGGCGGAAGCTCGGCCTTAATGTCGCTACCTGTGTCTCCTGTAAGCCTGCAGGATAAGCAAAAAGTTAACGAATTGCTGCTGGCCTGTGGTGCCAATATCCGGGAAATAAATGCCGTCAGGAAGCATCTTTCCGACATCAAGGGGGGTAGGCTTGCCCTTTCCCTGTTCCCTGCTGAAATAGTCAATCTAACCGTCTCGGATGTTATTGATGACCCTCTGGATTATATAACAGGACCTACCGTTCCTGATACCTCTACTTTCTCCGATGCGATTGCTGTTCTGGATAAATATGCCCTGTGGGATGATTTCCCTGAATCTGCGACACGATACTTACGAAAGGCATCTACTGAACTGGAGACGCCGAAAGATTTTAGAGAGCATGCTGATTTACTTCATTCATTTATCTTGGTAAGCGGTGAGAGCGTCTGTAAAGCTGCGGCGGACAGGGCACGTGAGATTGGCTTTAAACCACTGGTATTGACCACTGCGCTCGAAGGAGAAAGTAAAGAAGAAGGAACTGCTATGGCCAGTCTGGCCTGCCAAGCAAAATCTACTGGCAGTCCGTTGTTACCTCCTTGTGCCCTTATTGCTGGTGGCGAGACAACTGTTACCATCAGTGGCAACTCTGGCAGAGGAGGGCCAAACCAGGAATTTGCACTGAGCGCCGCACTGCAACTTGATAAGCACGACGGCATTGTCATCGCTGCACTGGATACCGATGGCAGCGATGGAGCTACGGATATTGCTGGAGGGCTCGTTGATGCCTCTACCATCTCCAGAGCAATAGAAGCCGGACTGGACCCGGTTGCCTTCCTGTCAACTCATGATGCCGCTACTCTCCTGTTAGCGCAGGGTGATGCAATTATTACCGGACCCACCGGCACCAATGTTAATGATCTTAAGATAGCGCTGGTGGATTAATAATTCACTTATACAAAGGCGAATATCCGCCTTGGGGTATCCACCATCATGGTATGTATCTGCTCCCTGCTGATTCCCTTGGCCAGCATCACCGGGATGGTATTCTCCAGTATATGAGCATAGCCCCAACCACCATAGCATCTCCGCTGGTGCTTGTTCCAGATATCCTGAGATATCAGAATTTGATTCAGGTATCCCTTATCGATAAGCTCGATAATTTCGTTGAGACGTGCGGTGTCGTTGGGAAAGTCTATTACCCTGATGCCAAGCGGATAGTATCCTTCCCTGCCGAACAGGTCATACTCCAGACAACAGCCCGTCTTCGCCAGTTCAATTCGGCTTTCCTGCTTACGCAGGGTACGGTCAATATGATCTATGGTGGTCCGGCCGATATCGGCTCCGAGCTTATCCAGTATCCTGATAATCGCCATTGGTGCTTCTTCACTCTGCCCTGGGTGTACATTCAGCGTTGCGCCGGTTATCTTCTGTGCATGGGCAGCGGCGCGCAGTGATTTTAGTTCGTTGTCTGTTATGGGCCACGACGTACCTATCTCTCCAATCATTCCTGAATGTATTCCACTGTTACCTACACCGTCTGTGATGTCCCTCACGATTTCTTCGGTTATTTGTTCCTCTGTTTTGTCACTCATCTCGGGGCCAAAGGAGGCGGCGATATAGTAACCCGAACCCATGATAATGTTGAGGCCTGTAGCTCGTGAGATGTGAGCCAGCGCCTCCGGGTCGCGACCCAGCCCTATATTGCTCATCTCCACGATGGAATTTCCTCCGGCTACCTTGAAGTGCCTGGCCTCCTCAATGGCTTCCTGCTCGTTGCGCATCAGCACGTCGTCCAGGTTCTGGTACAGGTGATAACGAATCCACCACAGTGTATCCAGACCGACCGGGCGGTGGGCCATGTCTATTGTAGTAGCTTTACTCTGCTCGGTGAACCATGCCGAACCATCACTCACCAAGTGTTCGTGGGGAAGGGTTATTCCCAGCTCTTCTGGCTCAATTACCCCCAGAACGGTCTGAATCTTCCCTGACAGCTTTGCTATGCTCATGCTTGCGCCTCCTTCTATTTAGAAATAATTATTGCTAGTGTCTCAATTTTATACCCGGGTAGAAGTTTGCTCAACAAAGCTAGTCCCCTATATGCTAACAGAGCCAGGTATACCAGAATACTCAATGCTGAATTCTCTCCATGCCTGTAGGTTACTAATTGCCGGCATCCTCTTTCACGGGTTCATGTATGGGATTAGCAGCAGGCTCGGTGTTGACTAAAGGAGTTTTCAGGTAATCGAGAGGACTACCGCAATTTGAACAGAAGCGGTTCCCCGGCATATTAGGGTGCTTACAGGTATTACAGAGGAGCGTTTCAATCGTTTTCTCCTGACCGAAAAAGAGTTTTATATGAGGCCAGGGAATCTCTATTCCTTCTTCATCAAAGGCTTTTTTAATACGCTTCCTGATTTCTCCTGTCACCTCCCACTGAGCAAGTGGTTGAGTATCTCCAAGTATCTTAATATCAATACCTGAGGCGCCGAAGTTTGATACCCGGAGAACCTGTGGGGTCTTTAATATCTTTGGTTTGAAGTACTCATCACTTGCCAACGTATCGCAGACATTATTGATGACCTCAATAACATGGTCAAGATTTTCCTGGTAGGATACCGATATATCAAGGTTAACCCGTGACCATCCTTTTGTATAGTTGCTGGCAGTGGTGATTTCTCCATTGGGAATGCTATGAACAAGTCCATCAAGGTCACGAAGTGTGGTTCTTCTCAGGTTAATTTCTTCTACCTGTCCGGCAATACCGGAAATCTTTACGACATCGCCCTTGTTGTACTGGTCTTCCAGCAAAATGAATAATCCATTGAGAAAATCCTTTATTAAGTGCTGCGCACCAAAACCTACAGCAATGCCTACTATACCAGCACCTGCAAGGAGGGGAGCAATTGGGACTCCGGCTTCGTCAAGAATGCTGAATAGAGCGATTACTATTATGATGATACCAATAATGCCACTTAGCATGCCGGTTAGAGTCTCAGATCGTTTAGCCATCTCTGCCTTGGCTTTGCGCCCTTTTCCTCTTGTTTTTACTGAACTTTCTACCAATTTTGGTAGTACTTTTTTAAATATGTAATAGGCAATATAGGAAACCACTATGATGACAAATATAAAAATGCCGTGCTTAATTACCCATTCATTTATCATATCTGTGGTTATGAGTCCATGAACCCCTTCTCTTGAAAGCACAATTGCCACCGCTGCGGCAGCAACGAACCCCAGCGTAATTCCTTCAATAGACCAGTGAAGGATAGAGATTAGCTTTATAATATTATTAAGCCATTTGTTAGGTGCCCATTTCTTAATGCGTGTCCGTATTAGAGACCAGCTAAGGACAGAAAAGAAAAGCGCACAAGCAGCTATGGTGAGTATCCAGATACTATTGGCGGTGAACCATTGCCATATACCAATCATATATCACCCCACATCCTATAATTATAGTATACTACAGCTTTATTTAGAATAGTAGAGCCTGTTTTTTCTTACCCTATAAACTACCTGTTGAAATGGTTCCTCTGCTTTATGTTTTTATAGGAAGGTCTTATTATTATTTAAATGTTAAGATACCTGCAGGGATGATGAGAGATGAAGCGAATTTTTAAAAAACATATAGCCAGCTTGACCAGTAGTATCATTAATCCTTTCCTGGTTAGTGCAGCAATGGTATTACTGATAGCTCTTAATGCTACCGGCAGCACGGCTGACGTAATGAAATGGTTTTTAATACCGATAGCTATAAGCATATTACCTATCTTTATCTTTGTGCTCTACCTGTTTAAGTACGGCAAAGTGGACAGCATCTTTATCACTATACGTGCTCAGAGAAATAAAGTTTATACTGTAGCAGTAATCTTGATAGGGGTTGATTGCGCTGTTTTGTTCTTTTTAAAGGCGCCGTTGATGCTGGTAGCTTTGTTTATAGCTATTTTTTTAACAGGGCTGTCGTTTGCCGGTGTTAACCGCTGGTTGAAGATTAGCATTCATACCGCCGCTATCACTGTAGCGGTAACGACTTTATTTGTGCTTTATGGTCAGAAAGCAGCAGTGTCCGTTTTACTGGTTCCGCTGGTTGCCTGGTCCAGGGTGGAGATAGAGCATCATTCCCTGGCCCAGGTGATTGTTGGAGGAGTATTGGCTGGCATGATTATCTTGCTGGTGTATTCACTTTTTGACCTGGTCTAGAGAAATAGCGGTGGTGTCTTACTCTGAGTCGCTATACATGAAACCATGTTTCTGCCAGAGTTTTTTGCCCTGTAGAGAGCCAAATCCGCAGCCTGTACCAGTTCATCCTGCTGCTTTGCATCTGAGGGGAAAGTTGCCACGCCGATGCTGATAGTGAGTTTGCCGTTGGGCTGGCTCTCTGTTTCCCCGTCAAACTCTTCGAGTTCAATGGCCTGCTGCAATCTTTTCGCCACTATGACGGCCTTCTCCTGGGCGGTATTCGGAAGGAGCACGGTAAATTCTTCTCCTCCATAGCGGTATACCCGGTCGGATGGCCGAACGTTATATATTATTGCGCTCGTTACTTTTTTAAGAACCATATCGCCTTTTGGGTGACCATGAAAATCATTATATTTTTTAAACCAATCTATATCTATCATAATCAAGGAGAGAGGCTTCTGGTGCTGTTTGGCACTGGCTATCCCTGCCACGAGGTCCACATCGAATTTCCGCCGATTAAAGCTCTCAGTCAATCCATCCCTTATTGATATATCCCAGACCTCTGAAAACAGTATTGCCCGTTCAATGGCAATAGCCACTTCTTTTGCCAGTAATCTGGTTATCTCTATATCCTCCTCTTCAAAGGCGTTCTTCTTCAAGGAATCCAGGTGTATGATGCCATGAACATCATCATTGACTATAACAGGAATGCAAAGCATTGACTGTATTGAACAGCCTGTGGGGAGATAATTCGAAAAGGTGCTGTTTGTTATATCACCAGTAGATATGCACTCACCGGTCTGTACTATATGCTTGATGGCTGGTATATCTGTGTTGAGTTTTATCCTTCCGAACGTTTTTGAAAAGCCTCTTTCAGCCAGGATTGTTGAACTGTTATCCTTGATGAGTAAGAAGGCGCAACCATCGCAGTTGACTATTCCAATAAGTTCCCTTACCAGTATGCGGGCAATCTCTTTCACTCGCAGGTTTGTACCAATACTCTGGTGTATCCTGGTGATTGCGGTGAGCCTTTTCAGTTCTTTTTCTGTCGAATTACTTTGCATAGCTAATTCTATCTCAAGCCCCTCTTCTGTCGGACATACTACTTTTGGGGAATCCCCGAGTCACAATATAAATTATATACCAATATCGGTCATAGTGTGCAATACAAAGTCAGTGATAAGAAATATTCACCATGCTATATTAACAGGGGATACTACCACATGTGATATTATACGTTTTCCACGTCGGTACTTGTAAGAAGAACAGATTTTTTATGAAGGAGGAAATATGGCAAAGTTACAGGCAGCAACAGTAGAACATGAGGCAGTACGAATGGTTGCGGCACTAATGGCTTCTAGTGTCAGGACGGCTCCCAAGGCAAGGGGGGCTGATGATATACAGACTATGATAGTGGATGGAGAGGATCTTGAAGCTATAGCAAACGCTATGGAAAAACAGGCGGAGCTGCATGTAGAAGGTTTTAAACCGACCTTCACTCGGGATGCTCAGAATGTGAGGGAATCTGATTGTGTAGTGCTGATAGGCTGTCAGGGAATGCCTAAAGGGTTTCCAGATTTTTCAGAACTCCCGCTGGATTGCGGTGCCTGTGGATATAAGAGTTGTCAGCAACTGGAGAAGGCTCGAACCCGGGCAGGCAAGGATTTCAATGGTCCAATATGTGTTATGCAGGCCATTGACTTTGGCATCGCCATCGGCTCGGCAGTGAAGATGGCCATGGACCTCAATATCGATAACCGAATCATGTACACCATCGGTGCTGCGGTGAAGCAAATGAAGCTCATAGATTCCGATATCATAATGGGTATACCTCTTTCCGTAAAGGGTAAAAATCCTTTCTTCGACAGGAAGGGTGGCGGAACCAGGGCCTTGCACAATAAGTAGTTGTTGTGAAAAGTATCTTACGGTGAAATCCGGGGAGCCTTCATCTCGGAAAGCCAGGAAGTTTAAATTGTATAGAGAGGGAGGATAAACATGTTCTATAGAAGACATTGTCTGGATAAGGGGAAAGAAGATTCTGTATCAGCACTGGTAGCTCTGACACCTTCGGAGTCCAGGCGCCTGCTGGCCAAAGCGGTGGCAACATTGCCTGAAATCAAACAGGCCTTGGAAACAGGACTGCTGGTCATTGCTCGAGGCAGTACCAATGCCTTTGTGGCAGAGGAAATCATGGGTATTTCCATAGAAGAGAAGTCTGATGAGTATTGCCGTGGCTTAATAGTTGACGGTGAACTAAGCGTTAACAAGAAGCGCCATACAGAGCGTAGTATCGGATATGATTTTGTATTGCGGCGAGGCAAATTGGAAGAGGTGGACTTTCAGGAAGTGATGCAGGAGTTCACCGCTGACGATGTTTTCATAAAAGGAGCTAATGCCGTTGACAGCACCGGTGAGGCTGGTGTGTTAGCGGCAGGCGCTGCGGCTGGCACAATTGGCAAAGCCCTTCCGGCGGTTACCTTTGCCGCCGCTCACCTCGTCGTACCGGTGGGATTGGAAAAACTGGTTCCATCAGTGGCTGAAGCCGCCCGAAGTTGTGGTGTTTACCATTTCAAATACAGCACAGGGCTTCCCTGCGCCCTTGTTCCCATTATAAACGCTGAGGTGGTCACCGAGATTCAGGCCTTTGAAATCATGGCTGGCGTCAGTGCTACCCACGTTGCCTCAGGAGGAATCGGAGGCTCGGAAGGAACAGTAGTGCTTTCCCTAAAAGGGAGTGACAGTACTATAGAGCAAGCCTTTGACCTTGTCAGGACATTAAAGGGAGAATCACCTCTTAAACATCCATCGTTGACTACCCCGCCTGCTGCCAGTATGAACTATGACCCAATAGCCTTACGAGAGGCACTTTATCGGTAACTGGAGCCTGGCATGATGCCAGATATGTGTCATGACAAAAAAGCTTGAACCGGGAGCAGTCCAAGCAGTGAGATTATGCTTTCTTTAGCAGGCGTTGCCACTCCCTGACTACTGTGCTCTGAATTTCTTCTATATCCTCATCGGCAAGGTGTGAGAACCTCCCCTGCAGGCTAATGTATGACTTGATGGACAAAAGCTTTGCGTGTGGCACCGGCCTGTTAATAATAATTTTATGATTATCGGTGATTTCGTAGAGAGGGAATATCCCACTCAGCACCGCCTGTCGTCCCATCTCTACCGTCATGTTAGCAGGGAAACGCCACCCGGCTGGACAGGGACATAGCAGGTCTATGTATTTCAAGCCACCCTGGATATGCCTGGCTTTCTTTATTTTCCTTTCCAGGTCTCTGGGGTATGATATACAGGCAGTAGCTGCATAAGGAATCCGGTGGGCAGCCAGTATCTCCACCAGGTTCTTTTTGCTCTGAGCTTTGGGCTGGGGCACCGGTGTGGTGGTAGTCCATGCTCCCCAGGGGGTTGCTCCAGACCTCTGTATGCCGGTGTTCATATAGGCTTCATTGTTGAGACAGACATATACTATGTCATCTCCTCTTTCGGCTGCTCCTGAGAGGGAGGCGAGTCCAATATCATAAGTACTGCCATCGCCGGCGCATACCAGTACTTTCACCCCTTCTTGTTCCATAGCCTCCAGCGCTCTGCTTATTCCAGCGGCCGTTGAAGCAGCAGCTTCGAAATTGCAGTGGACTGAGGGGACTTTCAATGAGCTGTTCGGCCATATTCCGCCAATTACACTGCTGCAGCCGGCCGGAATAACACAGTAGGTTTTCTCTCCCATGGCCCGCAGTATATGCCGCCACGCAATTGCTTCCCCACATCCAGCGCAGGCTGAATGTCCCCAGTAAAGAAACTCATCGCGGGGGAATTGCCTGATTACTTCAATATCCTGGTATGGGCTTTCCTGCGGTTCAATCCTTTCGATTGCAGCAGGAAGCCAGTACACACTTTTCTCTGGGATATCATGCTTGAAGGTATAGGTTAAGGCTTCTTTAATGGTGTCAACAGTAACATCTACTCCGCCCAGCCCGGCAACAAAGCCAAATACCAGTGGCCTTTTTCGAAGGGAGTAAAGAGCCGATTTTATCTCCTGAAAAAAAATGCCTTCATTACCGAGAGAGATATTGCGGTCAATCACCGCCACTTTTTTCACCTCTTTCAGCGCCTCTCTTACATCCTCAGTGGGAAAAGGGCGAAACAATCTGAGCTTTAACAGTCCGACGTCTTTAAATACAGGGTCTTCCATCAGCAGGTGGCGGGCAGTGCTGGTGATGGTGCCGGTGGTTACCAGCACCGTCGATGGATTTTCCCAGTGAAATTTCTCTATCAGCCCATAGCTCCGGTCGAAAAGGGCTCCATACGCAGTGTCAACCTCCTTCACTACTTCTCTGGCTTTTTCCATTGCCTTCTGGGCATCGATTTTCATCTGAAAGAAGTCTTTTGGTAGTGTCACACCGCCAAAAGTCTGTGGATTCCTGATATCCAGTGTTTGCATTGGCTTCAGTGGAGGCAGGAACTCATCAACTATATCCTGTTGAGGCACGTCGACTGGCTCGCTGGAGTGGGAAAGAATGAACCCTTCGGTCACTACCATTACTGGCAGGCGTAGCCGTGGGTCTTCGGTGATTTTGAAAGCCATGATTACGGTATCTAGGGTCTCCTGGACATTTTCCGTGTAGAGTTGTAACCAGCCGGTATCTCGCTGGGAAAGGCTGTCCAGTTGGTCGGCCCAGATATTCCAGGGAAGGCCTATCGCCCGGTTGGTGTTGACGAGTACGATTGGTCTTCTCATGCTGGAGGCACAATGCAACATTTCATGCATCAGTGCTGTACCATGTGAGGCAGAGGCGGTGAAGGTTCTCGCCCCGGCATAGCTGGCACCAATGCAGGCTGCCATCGCGGAGTGTTCCGACTCGACCGGTATATATGTTGCGTCCAGCCTACCATCAGCGCAGTATTCTGCCAGTAATTCGGAAATCTTTGAGGAAGGAGTAATCTCATATTCAGGAAGGACCTGGACACGGGAGAGCATTACTGCCCGGGCGGCGGCTTCATTCCCGCTCATTAACTCTTTCTTAACCATCTTTTTATTCCTTTCAGGCGGGTACTTCGGTTATTATCCAGGCCGGTTTTCCATCTCCATGGTGATAGCTTTTCTGGGACAGACCTGAGCACAAATGCCGCAACCTTTGCAGTATGCGTAGCGAATCTGATAGAACCCGTCCACGTCCGTTTCAATTGCTGTGTCAGGGCAATAAATCCAGCATAGGCTGCACTTATTGCACCTGCTCTTGTTTATTACCGGTCTTTCCGTCCTCCAGTTCTCCGTCTCATTGGATAAAGTACTCAGGTGGCTGATGGCAATGTGTGGTTCGTATTCTTCCATCTTTTTACTCCTGTGTCTCTACTTTCTCATAAGCTTCCATGGCACTGGCTACATTTTTTTCATCTGCCTTGAATTTTCCCCTGATAGCGGTAGTCACCGATTCAAAGGAAAGCCCCAGCATTTTGGCTATTGCTCCTACCATCGTGGTATTGGCAATCGGTGCGCTTATAGACCCTATTCGGTGCCTCATTGCGATTCTGGTAGCATCTATGGTGGTTACTTTAAAAGGACCCAGATTTTGAAATTCTTCGGGTGGTTTTGGACTATTGATTATTAATTTCCCCCCCGATTTGAGACCAGAAATGACCTTTTCCATCCCTGCAGAGCTGTCCATCACCACTACTATGTCAGGTTTATAAATCTGCTGTTTCAGGTAGATTTTCCTCTCATCGATGCGCAGGAATGCTCTAACCGGCGCTCCCCTTCTCTCTCCTCCAAATTCGGGAAAGTAGGTTACATACTTGCCTTCCTCGAGTAGCGCCCTGGCAAGCAGTGCTCCACCGATGACCGTTCCCTGCCCACCCCGTCCGTGAATACGCATTTCAATCATTAAAACTGAATCATTCCTGTCTTATTTAATGGTGTGAGCCCAGGCAATTAACCATCCTGTACTGCCGGTACCAATAATGTGCCGAAATCCGGAAACTCTGTGAGTACTGATAGTCAGCATGTCTCTGCAGTATCGATAGGAGATGAAAGTATGTAGTCATGCCAATCGATAGACTAGCGAGTTAACATTCATACCAGCGCCTATGGAAGCAAAGACTACAATATCTCCCGGGTGTGACTCGTGGTCTTTGAGTTTTCCCTTAAGCCACAGGTCAAGTAAGGTAGGCAATGTTGCCACTGAGCTGTTACCCAGCCATGATATCGTCATTGGCATGACATCCGATGGCACTTTCTTTTGCCCATACAGCTTGTATAGCTTCTTCAAAATCGCTCGGTCCATTTTTTCATTTGCCTGGTGGATGAGAACTTTCTTCACCTCGCTGAGCATCACCCCCGCTCTGGTCAGGCTGTCCTTTACCACCTTTGGCACCGCGCTCAAGGCGTACTCGTATACCTTGTGTCCATCCATCTTAAGGAACAGTTTTGCGCCGGTATATTCGGGATTGTAGGATTTACCCATGCGCAATAAGTAGCTGTGTTCGATGGTATCGGCTATGGTGGAATGTGCCAGGATTCCAGCGGAAAGATGGTCTTTGCTGCCTTCAAGGAGGGTGGCTCCGGCGCCATCTGCATAGAGCATGCTGTCCCGGTCATGGCTATCCAGTACACGGGACAGCGTCTCTGCGCCAATTACCATGACCCGTTTGGCATCTCCCGAACTGAGATAATAGTTTGCCTGTATCATACCCTGTAGCCAGCCGGGGCAGCCAAAAGGGAGATCGTATGGTATTGTCATGGGATTTTCTATCCCCAGTTTCTGCTTGATTCTTGAGGCAAGGCTGGGGACAAGACCACTCTGGCGTGCGTTTAACCGTGTATCTCCAAAGTTATGAGACACAATTATGTAGTCGAGGCTTTCTCTGTCGACTTTCGATGAGCTGAGGGCATCCTCTGCCGCATACGTGGCGATATCGGAAGTAACCAGATCAAAGGGGGCATACCTCCTTTCTGTAATGCCGGTTATTTTTTCAAAGTCCTTGATGATTTGCTCGTTTGTTTTATCAAAGGCATTCCCTTCACTGTCGAGGAACTTGTTATTGAGGAAATCGTTATTGGTAATTGTATTGGGGGGGATATAACTGCCAGTTCCAATTATAATGGAGCGGATATCATTCATAGAATTTCAAGTTTATCGCAGAGGCGTGGATTGTGCAAATCCTGCTCAGCGTGCCATCCAGCCACCGTCGACGTTCACTATGGTGCCATGCAGATAGTCCGATGCTGCTGAAGCCAGGAAGACGGCAGTCCCCTTAAGGTCATCGGGAACGCCCCACCTCCCCACCGGTAGGCGGTCGAGTACGGTCTTGTTGCGTACCGGGTCGTTCTGTAGCGGTGCTGTGTTCCGGGTCTCGATGTAGCCTGGAGCAATGGCGTTAACATTCACACCGTACACGGCCCATTCATTCGCCAGTGCCTTGGTAAGCTGGCCTATGCCTCCCTTGCTGGCAGCATAGCTGGGCACTGTTATCCCACCTGAGTAAGTCAACATCGAGGCGGTGAAGATTATTTTACCTGAACCTCGAGCAACCATATCCTTGCCGAACTCACGACTGAGGATAAAGTGAGAGTTAAGGTTGATTTCGATTATGGTGTTCCAGTAATCGTCTGGGTATTTGACCGCTGGGCTTCGCAGCACGGTGCCGGCGTTGCTGAATAGGATATCTACCAGCGGATTGTCGGCTTTGACTCTTGAGATAAAGTCATAGGTGGCTTCCCGGTCGCTGAAGTCACACTTATAGCCACGGAAGCTCTGTTCCAGGGCCTTGACTTCCTGTTCAATATCGCTTCCTGACTCCTCCAGTGTGAGGCTCACTCCGATGATATCGGCACCGGCTTCTGCCAGTGCCAGGGTTATTGCCTTTCCGATTCCATGTTTGCAGCCTGTGACCAGGGCTAACTTTCCTTCCAGACTGAACTTATCCAGTATGCCCATTGTCTGCCTCCTTATTCGTGTCGGTGTTTATTACCGGTTATGGCTCATCAGCGTCGCCAGTTTAATGGCCTCTATCAGGCTCTTTGGGTCAGCAGTGCCTTTGCCTGCCTTGCCAAAATTGGTGCCATGGTCTACCGAAGTCCTGATGATGGGTAATCCCAGTGTGACGTTGACGCCGTCGAGTATGCCCAGCATCTTGATAGCGATGTGCCCCTGGTCGTGGTACATGGCGACGGTGGCGTCGAACTGTCCCTGTGAGGCACGGTAGAAGATGGAATCCGGAGGATAGGGCCCTGTTACATCAAATCCCTCATCATGGGTCTGCTTGATAGCCGGTGAAATAACTCTCTCCTCCTCGTCGCCAAAAAGTCCATGCTCTCCGGCATGCGGGTTGAGTCCTGATACAGCGATGTGTGGTTTGGCAACACCCATTTGCCTGGTGGCACTATCGGTAAGTCGAATGACAGTGGCTATACGCTTGGTAGAGATAACCTCGATAGCACGGCGAAGTGATACATGAGTGGTCACGTGTGAGATGCGTATTTGGGGTGAGGTTAGCATCATTGCTACCTCTGTAGCTTTGCATTTCTCGGCCAGTATCTCAGTATGGCCATCGTAATGATACCCTGCCTGGTTCAGTGATTCTTTGTTAATGGCAGAGGTAACCATGGCATCAACTTCTTCGGCCAGGGCTAATTTTATAGCCATATCAATATATTCAAAGGCGGCTTTGCCAGTCATGGCAGTTATTGTTGCATATTTCAGCTTTGCCAGGTCTATGTTTTTAAGGTCTATCACATCGACAACGCCTTTCTCAAACCTTGCTTCAGCTAATGTTTTTATGCCTCTCACTTCACCAGGCACACCAGTGAGCTTGAAGGCTGCTTGCATGGTGGCGGCATCTCCAATAACCACTGGTCGGCATATATCTCTTGCCTCTGGCTCTGATAGTGTTTTGGTGATAATCTCGGCTCCCGAGCCGGCAGCATCGCCCATGGTGATTGCCAGTAACGGTTTTAACTGATTCATAAGAAGTACCCCCTCTCAAGGTATGATATGGCTTTAATTATAGCATCTTCTCCGCCAAAGCCCCCAGCCTTGGTGACTACCCTGATATGCCTGCCCTGACTGTCGATAAAGTAACCGGCGGGAACTCCTGGCTCCACCTCTCCCTGAACTTGAATCGTCCCTACATTAAGCCGCCTGCATATTTCTAAGGCGGTGTCGCCTCCGCAGAGGAAGAGTCCCGCTATGTCCTGCCCGCTTAATATGTCTGCCACCAGTTCTGCCAGGATGCCTGCCATCAACCGTTTTAGGGCTGGCATATACCGGGAGAAAGTGGAAGTGATAGCCACGGTCTTTCCCTGTTTGAGCAGGGCAATAGCTTCCAGCGTTATTCGTTCTAGCTCTGTAGTATTTCTGCTACTGTTAGCTGGGACTCCGATTTTCAGTTCCAGCAATGGAGTATCCAGTTCATTATGTGCCCTATGGAGCTGTATGGCGCTCATCTGGTGCCGGCTGCTGACCGCCAACAGTGCTGGCCCGCTGACGTTGGCTGATTCCTTATCTGCCGTAGCTGCGGTTTTTTTACTCAGGAATATGGTGAGCTCCCGTGCCAGCCCTGCCGAACCACAGAGCAGCCAGTGCCCTCCTGCCAGGGCTGAGGCGCAGGCGATGTTGTGGAGGTGAGACTGTGTAGTAGCATCACAGACCAGTATCTTCTCTTCCCTGCTGATAATCTCATGGTAGAGGGATTCGGTGCCAGCATTGATGCTGTCCAGCAACACCATGCCTACCTTATGACCCATCGATTGCTGCAGCAGGCGAGGTATATGAGATTCAGTAACCGGACTTATCGGGTCATCGGCAAACTGGGTCTCCGATACTGGTGTGCCGTTTACCAGCAGCACACCATTCTCAGTGGTTCTTCCCACGGCAGGGAAAGCAGGAGCCACTACTACTCTTTCACTGCCAAGCCCCTCCATCGTTGCTGCCAGCTCGCTGCCTATATTCCCCCTCAATGTTGAGTCTATCTTCTTATAGACTATGCTCTCATTCAACTCCGCTGTCAACTGCCTCAGCTTCGTTGATGCTCTATCCGGGGAATCTCCTCTGCTGTCGGTGCTGATAACCATCACCTCTGCTACTTGTGAAGGATTTTTGTCCAATACTACTACGGTACTAAACCCTTGGGCAGCGAAATATCCACTGCTATCCATGGCACCGGTCAGGTCATCTGCTATGATGCTTAACCGTTTTTCTTTCATTTCCTGCCTTCAGCCTCTTCAGTGATGGTATTACAGAAGTCTATGACATGTTCCAGGCTTCGCTTGGCTGGTTCCTGCTCAGCAGTATTCGAACCATTATCAAGATACTTTTCTCGTTCAGGAATCCAGCTCTGCTGTAGGTATGCTAGCTCCTTGCAGAAATCCGGCTGGGCAGTTTGTCCCACAAAATAATTGATGGCGCCGAGCATGCCATATTTCATATTTAGCGCTGGGTTACGTTGTTCAGCGATTAGCTGCTGGTAAAGCTGTCGTTTCCGCTGCTGTCTCTCTTCGCCCATCTCTCGCGCCTGCTGAGTGAACAGCCCGTCTGCAAAGTTTTGCTTTCGGTTAATCCACGGCTCGATGCTAGAGATATACCGTGCCATGTCGAAACCTCCCTTCTGGATGTGCCGTGGTGCATGGATATGGATGTTACGGAAGAAGGCAACATAGCCCAGATTGGCATCCATGGTATCTGCATCGTAGATTATCTGGCTCTCCACCTTGCTATAAATTCGGTCGTATTCTGCTGGACTGAGCCGCAGAGGTTTTACATGGGCGGCGATGATTGTACACACGTTGTCGATAAAGCCCTGCTCTAACCCATACGCCTCCAGTATTTTTCCTGCTATAAATGCCCCGGAGATATGGTGCATGGAGCCGTAGAGCTTGTTTCTATCGTAGAGTTCAGTAACCATATTGCCTCGTGCAGGCATCAGCACCTCGTTCTTCCAGAAGCCGTCCTGATCAAGTATCCTGTTGCCGTCCTTGTCTGTAAAAATCTCTCCGTCATAGGGCTTGGTGATGTCATGCAGGGTGGCTGCAAAGGAAAGCTCAGGAAGATTGGCACCTAGCTGCCTGCCCAGCTCGAGGCATGTGGCGCGCACCCTTTGTGTATGGTTGGGCAGGTAGCGTTTCCAGCGAAAGCCCACGCGCTCCTGTTCCCATAGCTTAAAGGTCTCCAGTACCAGTTCTGCTATCTCGGCGTGAATTTTATTATAATCGGTGATTGTGCCTGCCATGTGCCTGCTGCTCTCTCCGGTTATTTATATTGGTAGTATAACACCTGGGGATGGATTCCTGCTTTAGCAGGGATGACACTTCTACATTCGTCATCGCGAGGAACTGAAGGGCGACATGGCAATCCGTGAGGTGTGGTGTTTTTGGACACGTGATACAGGGATTACATGCCCTGCCCAGATTGCCGCGCTTCGCTCACAATGACAAACTCGGCAGGTAGCTGTTTTGATTCAGGTAAGATAACATGCTACTCTGATAGATAGTCATGAGCTATACTGTTAGTACACAGAAATTTGATGAGCTGCTGCATTCGTGGGGTGATTTACAGCACCTGGACTGGAATTGCCTCTTTACCCTACCATGCTGGTTGAGGGCCTGGTGGAGTGAGTTCGGTGAGGGGATGGAGCCGCATATCTTTACCATACAAAAAGATAACAAAGTAATGGGCGTAGCTCCTCTGCTGATAAAAAACGGTAAAGCTTGCTTTATTGGCAGCCCAGACGTATGTGATTACCTGGACTTTGTGGTAACCCCGGACATGGAAAAGTATTTCTTCTCCAGCTTGCTTGATAAACTGGAGAAGAAAAATGTAAATTGCCTGGAATTACACTGTCTTAGGCCGGATTCCACAGTAGTTAGGGGGCTTATACCTGTGGTAGAAAGCCGCGGTTATCAGGTCATCGTTGAGCAGGAAGCAACTTCTGTAGAGATAGATTTACCTGGTAGCTGGGAGGGATACCTGGTTACTCTGAATACCAAGCAGCGGCATGAAATCAGGCGCAAATTAGGGAGACTGTCGGAAGCAGGCGATGTAGATTATCGGATACTTACTGATTGGAAGTTAATAGAAGAACACCTTGACCACTTTCTGAAGATGTTTCGTACCAGCAGAGAGGATAAAGCGGACTTCATGACTGCTCAAATGGAAACTTTCTTCCGCCGTATGGCACGGGATATGGCTATGGCAGGGTTGTTAAGACTTGGAATTCTTGGATTTGATGGCGAGGACGTGGCCATGCTTATATATTCCGATTATCGGGATGTGGTGTATTTATATAACAGTGGCTATGACCCTCGCTATAGCTCGTTAAGCGTGGGGTTGCTTTCAAAGCTCTACTGCCTCAGGGAAAGTATTGAAGAGGGGAAAGGTAAATTTGATTTTATGAAAGGCTCTGAGGCATATAAGTATCGACTTGGAGGCAGGGAGATTCCCATATCTTATTGCAGGATAGCCCTCGATTGAAGTAAAACAGAGTAAATCCATACTAATAAGCGGGGGGAAGAAATAAGCATAACAGCAGATAAATTAAATATAGCTATGCTCAGCGTCCATAGCTGTCCGGCGGGTAAAATTGGAAGCAAGGATACTGGTGGTATGAGTGTTTATATCCGCGAGCTTTCCCGTGAGCTGGGGAAACAGGGACATCTGGTGGATATTTTTACCCGGGCACATGACCCGGTGGATAAGAAAGTCATGGAACTGGGTAAAGGGGTGAGACTTGTTCACCTTCGTGCCGGGGAGGTGAAAGATATACATAAATTGATGGTATGTTCTTATCTGGATGATTTTATCTCCAACCTTGAAGGCTTTCAGCAGCAAAACGGCGTCCATTACGATTTGATACATAGCCACTACTGGCTATCGGGGTGCGTGGGAAGGCGAATGCGGAAGCTATGGAAGGTGCCACACATGCTGATGTTTCACACCCTTGGTGCTGTGAAGAATGCAGCCAGCA
>CAYVML010000003.1:0-22136 GCA_964452475.1 uncultured Dehalococcoidales bacterium | reverse complement strand
ATATTCTATAGTTTCACCTGTTCCTTCGATGTGTATTCCGCTCTGGTCTTTATTGATAGCCACTATATCGAGGTAAATGTTGGGACAGAGTCGATGGTTTAGTTTGAGTTCTTGATGACAGAAAAAGTGACGTTTCTTCAGCGTAGTGTAGTCTAGATATCCCAGATTAACAGCTTTTTTTACCTTATATACATAATCACCAGTAAGAAAAACAAAAGACATTTGTGTCTGTATTAAATTTATTTTATCGGTCTTGTGAGGATAGTTTTGAGGTTGTAGCAAAGCCTTAGCCACGGGAGGTAAGTCGTACTGGCTCATATTTTTAGCCTTGGACGACATTTCTCACAGAAATAAAGCCCCTTCCAATCGGTGTCTGCCAGACTGTTGGAAAAGTGCATTACACATTTAAGATTAGTACAATGCTGCAGCCCTAAGGTATGTCCTAGTTCATGGATTATTTCCTTGCAGGCTCTTGCTATGAATAAATCTTCATCTGCTGGTTGGCCATAGTATTCCTGGTTTAAGCGGTATAATGAGATAATAGCGGTGCTAGAGAGAAAATCTGCCTCACCAAATATAAAATTGAGATGAGGGCTATAAAGATCTACTTTAACTATACCAATAACTTTTTCATTTCCTACTTTTCTGTCGCCGGCTAGTGATTCTATCAGTTTTGACGCCAGATACTGTTTTCTCTGTATATTATAGGCGTGAGACAAATGATTGAAATCTTTTTTTATTGCTATGGGGCAATGAAAAACATGTTTAACATGCTCTTTAATCTTCCCCATCGTTTCTTCAGCTATATCATTTGTTGGCCTTAACGTGATTTTCATTGGACTATAGTTTTATCCATTTCTCTAAGAAAGATATTTCCCTATAATCAAATTCAGATCGCGTTTTGCCTTTGCTGATATGTATTGTGGCGAAGTAGTTAGAGCCTTTTTAAGTGCAGTGGCACAAAAACAGTCACGTGTTTGAGGTATCTCCATAATTGATGTTCGTAGGATTTGTTTGGTTTTAGTGATACCATACTTCAAATTATCTATTATCAGTGCCGAGCTAACTGGTTCATAGATTTCGTGCCAGCAATCATAGTCAGTGACTACGGCAAGTGTGGCATAGCATATTTCGGCTTCTCTTGCCAGTTTAGCTTCTGGAAGAGCAGTCATCCCTATAATGTCAGCGTTCCAGGAGCGGTAAAGCTGTGATTCGGCTTTGGTGGAGAACTGTGGCCCTTCTATAGCAATATAGGTGCCTCCTTTATGTACCTTTGCTCCTGCTATTAAAGCCGCCTCGGCAAGAATTCGACTCAATACTGGGCAGAATGGTTCAGCAAAAGCGATATGAACCACAATTCCATTGTTAAAGAAGCTATTCTGTCTCATCTGGGTTCGGTCGATTAGTTGATTTGGAATAACAATGTCTCTTGGTGAGATTTTTTCTTTAAGGCTACCTACAGCACTCACTGAAATGATTCTCTCCACACCTAGTGATTTCAGAGCATAGATATTAGCCCTCGCTGGTAATTCGGTTGGGTTTATCCGGTGTCCTTTACCATGCCTGGGGAGGAAGGCAACTCTTGTCCCCTCTAAATTACCCAGAATTATGGCGTCACTTGGTCTACCAAAGGGAGTGTCTAATACCGCTTCCTCTATACCAGTAATACCCTCTAAATGATATAGACCAGTGCCACCGATGACCCCTATTTTTACCTTATCCACTATGTGTTTCTTTAGCTTGATTATTTAAAATGTATGTATCTATGATAGCTACTAATTAGTATACCATATATGGTACAGTGAGATAGCCACTGTTTATTTATAAGTAATAAGACAAATGTTGTCTGGAGGTTAATAAAGAACTTGCAGGGAAGCTAGCTTCAGATGACTATGAGTTCTTGTAGTTTGGTTATGTATTCATTGAACATTGTCTCGGAGTCCTGCTCTAGCTTAGAAATAAAGGCTTTCCATTGGGGGCTGTTCTTCACGTTTGCTTCCAGAGATCTGCTCATATCGACATTGATACCTTGCCTGATGGCTTGTTGCGTTGCTGCCTGGAGTTGGGTCTCCATGCCTGATTTGAGCTGTTCATACCCTTGCTCTTTAGTTTTTGTGAATTTTGTACGTAGCGCCTCTATTGAATGAAAATGCATCTCCAACCTTGCATATTTCTGTACATCTTTGATTGTCTCTAGAGCCAGTATGGCGCTGCGACGCTGTTCAATGTCCTCTTGACTCATTTGTAATCGGAGGGTATCAAGTAGTTTACTTTGAGCTTCTGTAATGATAGCTTCACTTCTTTGATTTTTAAGTTCTTTGATTTTCCTCCACAGCTCTTCAGCAGTTATATTACCGGTGAAATACTGTGAAAGTAGCGATTCTAATTCCCTGGATCTTTCCTGTTTCTCATTTTCCTCTGGGGAAAAACTACCTATTTTCGCTAATCTCTCTTTTGCTAAAGGAGAAAGCTCCATGCCATAGCCTCCTTAACTGTCCTTTTGTCTGAGAAGTGCTTTCAGTAGTATCTGTAAGTTATAGCCGATGTCACCATTGTAACATCTCCTTGAATGACTAGTTCAACTGCTGACTAAATTCGTTGTAAAAGGTTTTTTTATTATACCTCTTTCAGTGATTATGTTCCTTATATAAACATGGTGGGTGATGTCAAAGGCAGGGTTCTTAGCCTTTATTCCCTCCGCGGTAATAGGGATTCCCTGAAAATGTGTTACTTCTTGAGGATCTCTTTCTTCAATCTGAATTTCTCCGCCTGAAGCGATGGTAAAATCAATTGTCGAGTCTGGTGCAGCTACATAAAATGGAATATTATTTTCTTTGGCTAGGACAGCCAGGGAGTAGGTGCCAATTTTGTTAGCGACATCACCGTTAGCGGCGATCCTATCAGCACCAACAATAACACAATCCACCTTCTTTCGGTTCATAAAGTATCCTGCCATGGAATCGGTAATTAGTGTTACCGGAATACCTGCCTGTGCTAGTTCCCATGTGGTAAGCCTTGATCCTTGAAGAAGTGGACGAGTTTCTGTAGCGATGACGCTGATTTTCTTTCCTTGGTTGCTGGCTGCCATGATTATACCTAAGGCAGTACCATAACCGGCAGTGGCTAAAGGTCCAGCGTTGCAGTGAGTGAGTACGCTGAAACCATTTCCAATCAGTCTGGCTCCCAGTTGACTGAGTTGTTTGCTTGCCTCTATTTCCTGCTGGTGGAGTTGTTTCGCTCGCTTAATTAGCCTGTTTTTTACTTCAGAGATTTCATTGCATTGCACAGACACTTGTTTCATCTTATTTATGGCTCTAAAGAGATTTACAGCGGTAGGACGTGTAGCGGCTAGAGTTTGCATGACTTGATTTAGTTCAATAAGATATGCCTCTATATTTGATACTTCTATCTGCTGAGATCCAAGCACTATGCCATAGGCAGCAGCAATTCCAATGGCTGGTGCTCCACGAATTCTCATTTGCTTAATGGCTTGAGATACAGCCTGGTAATTGACCAAGTCAATTAATTTTATTTCCTGAGGAAGTTTGCTCTGATCTAATATCTTCAGCTTATTATCAATCCATTCTATAGATTTCATTTGCATTGTTTACTCGCCTGTCAGGCTATATTATTAAAGTAATGCCTGAAATACATATGTGGAAAGGCATATTACCTCTGCCATTTTATTTCGCAAGGCTTCAAATCCCAATACTAGAGATCAGAACGTATGATTTTTCCACTGTGAAGTTCTTCAAAGTCGTCTCCGAATTCATTATATATCACGGTTTCTGCTTTGAAGCCGGTACAATGCCCACTATAAACTTTCTCAACACATAGTTCTTTTAAAGCCTTTGCGGTTTTCTCAATTCTGTCTATATTAGCATTCATCAGATGGAACCCGCCCACGACTGCCTTTACCTTTTCTACCTGGCTGAATCTGATGCACTGCTTCACTATGTTGACTATCCCAGAGTGTGAACATCCCGAGACCACGTATAATCCATCACCAGCAACATTTATTGCTAGAGCAGTGTCATCAATGATTGTATCTTGTAGAACCTCTCCATCTTTGATGATACGGGTGACAAGAGTTGGCATCTTTTCAAAATCAGTGACTCTTTCAATTTCTCCCGCCCAAAGCACTCCAGGCATCAGCTCGAATGGTCTGGATACCAGGGTAGGAAATCCTCCGTGTATCCTTATATTCTCCTCTGTATTCTCCCCTATCATTCCTATTGGTCGGGTTAGCCAATTCCTTGGTTTCGGACCAGTTCCAGCAACTAAATGAATGTCAAAGAGACTAGGATGAGCCAGTATCGGTACATTTTGCTTATGTATTTCCTTGAGTATTCCTGCCAAGCCACCTGTGTGATCGTAATGGCAATGAGATAGAGCGATCATATCTATCGTTTCAGGGCTTATGTCCAGGTGCTTCATATTGTGAACAACTACTTCAGCAGACTGCCCAGTATCAAATAGAATCCTCTTAGGGGTGTTATTAACTGTTACTTCTATCAAGAACGAGACTCCATGTTGAGCCAGGAAGTCAGGTTCAGACCCGGAATGATTTTCCAGCAAAGTGCTGATTACTACCTTGTCTGCCTGCCCTAATTTAGTATTCATAATACCTTCCCTCCTTGTTGAAAAATTCTCTGTTTATGAAGCTTTGTATTCGAAATTCTTGTCCAGGGGGTAAATCGGTCGTTGAATATGTTTGAAGTTCAAAGATTCAAAGTCCATGGAAGCATAGGCCGGAGTATTCACAGCCAGTATTTTCTTAGCCATTGGCCCAAAGCTCGCTTTGAAGTGTACAACTGATTTCAATACTATTATCTTCTTTTCGCTTGGTTCAATGCCTACTCGGCGGAAGATCTCAGCATCAATAGGTTGCATGCGATTTTCCGGCACTATAATTTCGATACCATCAACATCGAGAACCACTGTACGACCTATTTTATTTAATATGCCTTTCCTCATAGGACCCTTATTAATGAATTGGCCATCGGCGATCGTTTTTACTCTGGCTGTAACTTGTACTGGGCCGCCTGACGTCTCTTTTGCTCCGAGCTTGCCACCAAGGTTCAGTGTGATTATAGAGCCAATGCCTGCATTTATCGCTTTCTGTATGGCTTCTCGGTCAGGGATGATAGCCATTCCGACATTATTAGCCTTTGCCCTCATTAAAGCACTGAGTATGAATGTAGAATCGCCGCTACCGCCGCCACCAGGATTATCTGCGGCGTCTGCAATGATAACAGGTCCAGAGGTAGAGTTCATGGCTTCTCTAACAGCCTCTTCGGGGGAAAGGAACTTCTTTTTAAATTGGTCTCGTATTTCCCAGATTGTTTTTGCCATATCATCAACAATGGTATTGGCAAGCTCAGTATTACCATCAGTGATGGCTATGACAGACATTTGTGCATCTGGGATATCTGACCATGGAAAACCATGCAATATTGCTACGTTAATAACTTCTGGGTTCTCTTCCCATTTAATTACTTTTTTAAACAGTTCTACATGGGGTGCTTTACTTGTTTCTATGGTATGAGCAAGGATTGGAATTTGTCTAAACCTCATTATTGGAGAGATTTCCATTTGTAGTATCTTTGCCATGCATTTTCCTGCCTCGTAACCTCGCTCAAAACAATCAGTATGTGGGTAGTTCTCATAAGGGAAGAATGCAGTTGCGTTTTCTATCATGGTATTTGTTATATTTGCATGAAGGTCTAAAGTGCTAATTATAGGCACTCTGCTTCCTGCTACTTCTCTTATTGCTTTCAGCAGAGCTCCTTCCCCATCTGGCGTGTTTTCTAAGACCATTGCTCCATGAAGGTCGAGAAGTATACCATCAATTATTCCCGTAGTTTTTATTGCCTGGATTATTTCTTTCTTCATGAATTCAAACATATCTCGTGTGACTACGCCACTTGGCGTAGCGGAGGCTGCTATTACAGGGATAATTTCAAATTCTTTGTCTTCCAGGGCTGCTATAAATCCACCGAGATTGGTTTGGGTGGCTTTAAAGAAAGGGATAACGTCCCTGGCGTTTACAAGATGACGTTCCTCGAATTGACTGCGGCCGGTTTTATCGGGACAGAAGCAATTGGTTTCATGTTCAAATTCTGCAATAAGAACTTTACTTTTTCCCATGATTCTACACCTCCACAAGTGAGCTATTATGTTTGAAATAGCCCTGTTCTTAGTATGGTTGCTTATTCTTTATAAGCGTATTATATTCCTGCTGAGTACATGTCTTACAAGTAACACTTACCGGGTCAGAACTCTTCCCGGTTTTACTCCTGTTAGCTTGCTATCCTGTGCTACTACCTGCCCATTGATGATTATCTGGTTTATGCCTTCCGGATATTGGTGAGGCTCTGCAAAGCTAGCTCTATCACTAATTTTCTCTGCATCGAAGATGAGCAGGTCAGCCCAGAAGCCCTCTCGAATAATACCTCTGTCCTTCAGTCCTACTTTCATAGCTGGAAGCGAGGTCATTTTTCTTAGTGCCTCCTCGAGTTTTAGTATTTTCTCTTCTCTGACATATTTTCTGATAACCCTAGGGAAGGTTCCATATGCTCTGGGATGTGGTTTACCACCCTCACTAGGTGAGGTTGCCCATGCATCTGTAATAATTGAGGATAATGGGCTGGAGATTACTGTCTTTACATCATCCTCATCCATCCCAAACAGTATCATGATAGCATCTCCCGATATCTCCACCAGCCAGTCGAAGAAAGTTTGGTAGGGAGTCTTGGGGCTTCCTTTTTCATTCAAGATCTGAGCTAGCGATTTACCTTCATACCCTTTATTTGATGGACATCCACCTATAATAATGTTCTTCCAGCCAATAGCCTTTATCCAGTTTTCTCCCTTCATTGTTCCCTCGGCGATTTCTTTCTCTATTGCTTTTCTTTCATCACTAGTTTGTAATCGTTCCAACATTCTGTCTATACCGCCTTCCAGTACCCATGTCGGTAATAGAGAGCTTATCATCGTACTACCAGCAATGTAAGGATAGACGTCACAATTGACTTCGACTCCTCTCTCTCTGGCCTTTTCCATCATTTTCAGTGATCCTCTAATCTTACCCCAGTTTACTCTGCCGGCTGCTTTGTGATGAGATATTTCGAGAGCTATTCCGTTTTCCTCAGCTATTTTTAAAGATTCTTCCACTGATTCTATTAATTTATTGCTTTCATTACGAAGATGAATTGTAAAGATAGCTCCATAGCTTTTTAAAACACTGGCTAGTTCGATAAGTTCTTCTGTAGAGCAGTAACTGCCTGGTGGGTAGAATAGACCTGAAGACATGCCAAAGACTCCTTCTTCCAGACTCTGTGAAAGAAGTTCTTTCATCTGGAACATTTCCTCAGCTGATGGTTTGCTGGAGTCGAATCCTTTAATAGCGAGCCGAATAGTCCCCTGCCCGACTAAAGGGACCAGATTCATGGTAATGCCTTGTTTTTCCACTTTCTGATAGAAATCCTTCGTTGATTGCCAATCCCAACCGTAGTCAAAGCCCGGTTTAAGGAAGGGAGAGAGATAGGTTCTCAGTAGGTCTAGGTTACGTGGAGCAATGGGCGCCATAGATAATCCACAGTTTCCTATTACTGAAGTGGTTATCCCTTGCATAAGGTGGCTTTCTAAGTTCGGATAGGCGAGTACGCTAAGATCATTATGATTATGCAGATCAATGAAGCCTGGAGAAACTGTTAGTCCTTCAGCGTTGATTATTTCTTTTGCCTCTGTTCTGATTTGGCCTATGGTTTTGATTCTACCTTGAGATATACCGATATCCCTCTTGAACCATGGATTACCAGTTCCATCAATTACTTTTCCTCCTTTGACTATCAGGTCAAAATTGCCATTCATCTCTCTTTCACCTCTTTTAAGCTTAAAATAACATGACTTGCTTCAATTGAATCACTTGAAGGAAGAGTTCCTTCTGGCCTCTTGGATAATTCCTCTTTTGATTTATCATTAGCATAATAGCCCTGACATATAGGTGAGGTCAATATTCCGAAGGCTATATCATTATGTGCCAGGTTGACTAAAAATTATTTCCCACATATATTAGCTTTATTTAATAGGGTGTAGTGCAATGAACATTGGTGTATGTAGAATTGAGATTCGCATTCCCGATAACCACTCTCTAAAAGGTAAGCGCCAAATTGTTAAATCTATCACTGTTCGACTTCAAAACCGATATTCAGTTTCGGTAGCTGAGATAGATAATAATGATCTGTGGCAGATAGCTACTTTAGGGGTTTCTTGTGTCAGTAATCATAGAAGGCATGCTGATACAATACTAGCCAATGTGGTTGATTTTATTGCCTGGCACTATCCCAATGTGGAATTGCTTAACTATAAAGTGGAGGTCATTTCTGTTCTTTAGTTAATGGATACTGCGACTTTTATTAGTTCTCTAACAACATCACCCGATTATAAACAACAGATTGTTCACGTTGAACATATTCCATTACAAGAGGCTTCATTTGCCAAATTGAATAAGCCGCTAAGACCTGCTCTGAAGTCCCGTCTTGAATCCCTGGGAATGGCCTCACTTTATAGTCATCAGGTTGGAACTTTAAATGCCATTTTTGCTGGGAAAAATGTCATTTTGTCGACGCCAACTGCAAGCGGTAAGACACTGTGTTATCACTTGGCAACGCTTGATGCGATTTTAGAGGATAAGGATAATAAAGCTATATATCTTTTCCCTACCAAAGCGTTAACTCAGGACCAGTTGCATAGCCTCAGAGAAATCGCCTGTCCTGCAATTGTTTCTGAGAAAGAGATAGTTACTTTTGATGGTGATACACCTCAAGCTCAGAGATCTGTCATAAAAAAACAGGCCAGAGTTCTCCTTACCAATCCTGACATGCTCCACTTGGGCATTTTGCCTAACCATCAGTCGTGGTCCAGGTTGTGGCAGAAGTTAAAATATGTAGTGATTGACGAGGTACATATGTATCGAGGCATTTTAGGTTCTCATATGGCAAATGTTCTGCGCCGTATGCGAAGAATTTGTTTATTATATGGTTCTGTGCCTCAGTTTATCTGTTGTTCAGCTACTATTGCTAATCCACAGGAACATGCTCAGAGGCTTGTTGGTTTACCTTTTGAAGTGGTTGCTGGTGATGGATCTCCGCATGGTGCGAAGCACTTTATTTTTTGGAACCCCCCGGTTCTTGATATTTACAAAGGTTATCGACGTAGTGCTAATAGAGAAGCTGCCTTTCTCCTCAGCCAATTAGTTGAGAGAAATATCCGTAGCCTCGTTTTCGTACGAAGCCGGAAGCTAACTGAGATAGTCTATCTTTATGCTCGGCGGCAACTTCCAGCTTTGCTATCAGCTAAAATTAGTCCTTATCGAGCAGGATATCTCCCTGAAGATAGGCGACAAATTGAACATCGCTTTCTGGACGGCGACCTTCTTGGATTAGTAGCGACGACTGCATTGGAGTTGGGTATTGATATTGGTGACCTGGCTGTAACAGTGTTGACTGGCTATCCTGGTAGTATCTCCGGTGCCTGGCAACAGGCAGGACGTAGCGGAAGAGGTATGGAAAGCTCCTTGAGCATCCTGATTGCTCAGGATAATCCTCTGGATCAGTATTTGATGCGTAATCCTGATTTCTTTTTTTCTCGAAACTTTGACAATGCATTGATCAATCCTCTTAATCATTATATCCTTAAATCACATTTACTCTGTGCTGTCTGGGAGAGTCCACTAAATGATGGGGACAAAGAAACTTTAAGCAACAAGGAAACTATATCTGCTATTGCAGAATTGGAAGCAGAGGGTAAACTAAAGAAACGTTGGAATAAATGGTATCCTTCCTCAAGCGTTGCATATCCTGCCCAGGATGTGAACATACGGGCAACATTGGGACAACCGTATGCTGTAGTCGATAGCTCTCGTGGTTCCCTGTTAGAGACGGTAGAAGCAAGTGTCGCCTTTTTACAGATTCACCCTGGTGCAATTTATCTCCACCAGGGTGAATCTTATCTAATAACCGAATTAGACCAAGTTAGACGTATTGCTATGGCTATGTCAGTGTCAGTGGACTACTACACTCAACCCAGAGATTTTACTGATATCAGGATTGTAAAAGTGATTACCATGAAGGACTGTAATGGAGTAAAGGTTTACCTGGGAGACGTTGATGTTACCACGATGGTAGTCGGTTTTAGAAGGAAAAAGCAACTTACTGGAGAAGCTATACTGGAGGAGGCACTGGATTTACCAGCACAATCGTTTCTGACCAGAGCATTGTGGTTTGACTTGCCTAAGAAGGCTATTAATAGGATAGCTGATTCAGGGATTGATTTCCATGGCGGATTGCATGCGTGCGAACATGCTATTATCAGCATTCTTCCCCTGTTTGCGTTGTGTGATAGGGATGATATTGGAGGTGTCTCTACACCTATGCACCCTGATACTGCAAAGCCACAAATATTCATCCATGATGCTTATCCTGGAGGTATTGGCATTGTGGAGAAAGGGTTTGAATTAATAGAAAAGCTGTGGCAGGCGACTTTAAAATTAGTTGTAGAATGTCCTTGCCAGGACGGATGCCCGAGCTGTATCCAATCTCCTAAGTGTGGTAATAATAATAAACCTCTCGATAAGAAAGCAGCTATAATGTTACTACAAGAGTTAACAGTTAAATCTAGGCCTATGCCGTAGAATTCTGGCAGAGATAATATCATTTGAATTTTATCCATTTGTAGTAGTGAGACCTTCCCATATACATGGGAGAGCTTTACCTAAATGCAATAAAGTTGCATTTAGGTGCTGAATTTGGTATAGTTTTCTCATGGTTCAAGACTCAATACGGATTTTACAGACTCAAGGATACAAAGTGACAAAGCCTCGATTACAGGTTCTAGAGGTGTTAAATAATGCACAACAACTTGTTTCTCCATATGAAATCCAGGACCTTCTTCGAGAACAAGGTAGGTATCTGAACCACGTTACTATATACCGCGTACTTGATTTGCTTTGCCATCTCAATTTAGCACATAGACTTCCATCGAGTGGGAGATTTACAAAGTGCAATCTTGGAAATAAGGAAGGGTGTCATCGCTTTATGATATGTAATATGTGTGGAGCTATACAGGAGTTTGCAGATGAAGATTTATGTCGAAGTGAAAGTAAAATTGCTCAAAATACTGGCTTTCATACACAGTACCATATCTCTGAATCATATGGACTTTGCTCGGATTGTTATAAGAAAAAAAGGTCAGTAAAAAATGCTTAGGCTGATACTTCAACAACTTAAAAGCCATGCCCCTTATACCGCATTGGGGGCTGCTACAGGTATAGTTATTATGGTCGTAGTAGTTTTTAGTGATATTCCTGTTAATATCTCACAAGCAATTTTTTATTATTTGCATCCAATTCATGTTGTATTGAGTGCTTTAACAACCACAGCTATGTATGTGAAATACAGAGGACGTAAAATCTGGCTGGCTATTTTTGTTGGATGGACTGGCTCGCTTGGGATAGCAACCATGAGTGATGCTGTAATTCCTTTCATAGGGGCAGAGCTACTTCAAATACCAATAGAGTTTCATATTCCTTTTGTTGAGAAATGGTGGTTAAATCTAATGGCTTTGATTGGCGTTATAGCAGGTTACAAATGGCAGATGACTAAGATTCCTCATTTTGGGCATGTGTTATTGAGTACATGGGCATCCTTATTCTATTTTGTAGCCTTTGGGAGGGCGAATTGGATTCCTTTACTCCCATTTATTTTCTTGTTCTTGTTCCTTGCTGTTTGGATTCCATGCTGCACCAGTGACATAATATATCCTTTGCTTTTTACGAGAAAAACTCGAAAGGTAGCTCTCACTGCCGGAGAAGCCAATAATTAGGTAGTTGTTTCATTAGCTGAGCTATTCTGCAGGAGTAATCGTAAGACCGCACAGATACCTTATTATTTATATATTGTTTCTATGAAAGTAAGCAGTGAGACCGTTAGAGTGCAGGGGTATTTTCTCAGTACCTCTGGCTAAGAGTTGGAAATGATTATGTTACTATATTAAGCAGGAGGGAAGATAATATTTGTTTGATTGGCTAGAAAGAACTGAAATTGGGGTAAGGCGAACTAAAGGAGCTTGGTTTAATAAAGTAACTCGTCTTTTTGATAGAAAAACATTTGGTGACGAGCTTTGGGATGAGCTAGAGGAATTGCTTATACTATCCGATGTAGGTATCGACACTACTAATAAACTTATTAATGCCGTCAGGCATCGAGTAAAGGAAGATAAAATGCTAGAACCATTGCAGGTTCGTGTAGCCCTCAAGGATGAGATGATAAGCTTATTGAGAGCAGTTGACTCTACTAACCGCTCTGGAATTGTGGAAGACTCTCTTCAGATTATCTTGGTAGTTGGAGTAAATGGTTCAGGGAAGACAACAAGTATTGCTAAACTTGCCTATGAAGCTGGTTTAAAGGAGAAACGCGTAATTTTAGCTGCAGCTGATACTTTTCGCGATGCAGCTATTGATCAACTAAAGTTCTGGGGAGCAGAACTCGGGGTTGATGTTATTGCCCATCAGCCAGGTGCTGATCCAGGAGCAGTTGCCTTTGATTCTATTCAGGCTGCAAGAAAACGTCGAGCACAAATAGTCCTTATTGATACTGCTGGTCGCCTGCATACAAAGTTCAACCTTATGGAAGAGCTGAAAAAAATAGCAAGAGTGATAACGAAAAATCAAGCCCCGGCACTTCTCCAGATTCTATTGGTGATGGATGCTACCACAGGACAAAATGGATTACTTCAGGCTAAGAGTTTTAGTCGGGCTATAGATATCACAGGGATTTTTTTAACCAAGTTGGATGGTACTGCTAAAGGGGGCATTGTGTTTGCTATTTGCGATGAGTTAAATATACCTATAGCTTATATCGGTACCGGAGAGCGATTACAGGATTTTGCACCTTTTAATGCTGAAGTATTTGTTAACGCTATTTTCTCATGAATAAGTATTATTAATATGTAAAGGCTATATTGCCAGGAAAAGATAAGTAAGTGTTCACTATTAGTATAAATCCCATTGCTTTTACCATTGGTAGTATCACCGTCAGGTGGTATGGAATCATGGTGGCTTTGGCCGTTGTGGTATTACTTGCCATAATTATTAGAGGAACGGATAAACTCGGTGTACCCAGAGATATTTTCTATAATTTCTTTCTCTGGAGTGTAGTTGGTGGTCTTGTTGGTGCTAGATTAGTTCATATAATTGATCATGTTGCTAATAATTGGGATTACTATAGTACTCGCCCAGGAGAGGTAGGGAAATATATTTTTAGTTTTGCAGGATTAGCTCTTTATGGGGCCATCATTGGGGCGATACTGGCAATATTAATCTATGCGAGAGTTAGGAAGGTACCTTTTTCAAATTTGATTGGAGTATTTGATTGCCTGGCTGTTGCTGCTCCTGTAGCTCAAGCCATTGGCAGGGTTGGATGTACTATAAATGGGTGTTGTTATGGTATTCCTTCATCCCTACCGTGGTCATTTATCTATACACATCCTAATAGTGCATGCAGATTATTAGGGGTACCATTGCATCCAACACAGCTCTATTTCCTTTTATGGAATCTAATAGTTTTTACAATCATATGGAATTCACAGGGGAAACTTAAACCACAAGGTTCCCTTTTCTTGCTCTATCTTTCTCTCTACTCCGCAGGTGATTTTGCCTTAAGATTCTTCAGGGATAATGAGATAATTTGCTGTGGACTACAACAAGGACAACTTATCAGTTTAACAATTCTTGTGCTAGCTCTGTCCTTGCTTATTCTTGTTAGGCATAGAGCTAGACAGATGGAATGAAATCGATAAGGTTAAGCCGTAGAGATTCCTCTCCATTCCATCTTCGCTTTTCTAGATTGTAGACTATGTCGATGTAGGTTGGGATTTCCTCCAGTCTTGTCTGTGAGTGAAAATCTACAGCCCGCCAGCTTATATTCCCCTGTTGAAGTTTTAAATTCAGGTAGTTATTTGAGTTACCGAAGTTACGACATTCTCTGACTTCTACTCTTTTAGTTAGGAAAGTAGGATAAGGGTTACCTTGTCCAAATGGTTCTAGTTGTTGTATTAGATTAATATTATCGCCGGTAAGAGTAGATAAAGGGATTTCAGCATCAATGCTCAGGGTAGGGCGAAGGTCATACTGAGACAATTGAGCCATAGCTCGTTTCATGAGCTTTTTCTCCAGTTGAGCCAGATTCTGCCGTGTGACTGTAAAACCAGCAGCTAGAGGATGCCCACCGAAGGTAATAAGCAGATCCTGGCATTCCTGTAGATTAGTTGTGAGGTTGAATTCTGGTATGCTTCGAGAGCTACCTTGGCATATCTCAGATCCAAGGCTTACGATAATTGCAGGTTTATGAAACTTGTCTACTAGCCTGCCTGCCACAAGCCCAATGACTCCGATAGAGTATCCTTCGTCACTTTCAATGAGTAGTGGTAGGTTCATTTTATCAGCCAGCTTCTCTTTTGCCATACTCAAAGCATCTCTGGTTAGGTTCTGGCGTTCAGCATTTGTTTCTTCTAACTCTGCTGCGAGTGAAGCAGCTTCTTTTAAGGAACTGGTGCTGAGTAGTTTATAACTGATTGTAGCATCACCCAACCTGCTGGCAGCGTTAATTCTGGGACCCAGAAACCAGCTTATACTCTTGGCATCCAGTTTGCCAAGTTCCAGGCCAGAGATCCGTATTAATTCTTTAAGCCCAATACGCTTAGTGTGATTGAGTTTCTTTAGTCCTTCTTTTACCAGATAGCGATTTTCGCCAACAAGGGGAACCATATCTGCTACGCTTCCTAGAGCTACTAGGTCGAGAAGTTCAGTAAGATGTTTCTCTCTTCTATCATTCTGGTACAGGGCTTGAAGTAGTTTGAAAGCCACTCCTACACCGGCAAGTTCCTGGAAAGGATACTGTGAGCTGTTTCGTTTAGCATCAATAACAGCAATTGCTTGTGGTAAGGTTGTTAAAGGGGTGTGGTGATCAGTAATGATTAAATCAAGCCCTATCCTTTTAGCTTTTGCTGCCTCTTCTATAGCAGATATACCGCAGTCAACAGTGATAACCAAGCTAACACCTTGTTTGTGGAGATATTCAAGTGCCAGTAATTGACCATGCCCTTCATGAAGGCGGTTAGGTATATAGGGAATTATGCTGCCACCGAGCCAGGATAACCCTTCTATTAATGTGAGAGTTGCGGTAATACCGTCGACATCAAAATCACCATAGACAGCAATTTTTTCTCTCGAAAGGAGAGCTTTGTAGATTCTGTCTACTGCCTGGCTCATGTCTGGCAACAGGAGAGGGTTATCCTCGGATTTATCAGGCTTAGTTAGGAAATATTGTACTTCCTTTATCGTAACCCCTCGGTTGTAAAGGAGTTGAGCAATTAAAGCTGGGAGGCTGGTAGCCTCTAAGTATTCATGCGGTGCTGGTGACATAACCACCCAGCGGGACTGATGATTTGATTTCAATATTGGACGGATATCTTCCTTTCCAGAGATATTGATTGTGTAACAGAAATCGTCAAGAGAAATAGCATTCCCTTAGACTGTTTATTGGTTTAAAAGGAAATCTCTTTTATAAAAATAGCTGGCTATATAGTGTGTGATATTCATAGTCTGCGGTATATTCTCGCCATTGCTACATGGATCTTATTTCTTGTCTCATGAATTTGATGTATGAAATAGCAAAGCACACTATTGCCAGGGCAATCATGCTGACCAGTTGGGGCCAGATGAGTAAAAGGCTTTGGCCAAAACTGAGAGAGGTTAGCATTCTGCCAGCGCTGATTGAACTAATCATCATGATTGCTGGATTAAGACTACCTAGTTCTGGCATTAGTAGTGCATTGGTTGCTTCTCCATAAAGCGTACTTGGTGAAATGCGACTGATCATGCCACTGATTTCATAGTGTTTGGCTATTAAGTCCGCACTGGAGTTCTGGTCGATAGGAACCTGAGCATTGGCAATAGCTCCTGCTATCATGGACATAAAGAGGAAAAAGAAGATCCATAGCGCTAGCGAAGCTAACATAGAAGTAGCTGCTCGATCCCAGAATACTGAAAACAGTAAAGACAATGCTAACCAGAAAGCCCCATAAATAATGCTGGTTATTATGAAGGCTATAAGTCTTAATATTTCCTCTGATGATGGAGGTACACCGATTAATCGGAGTCCCAATCCAGCTACAAAAGCAATCATGCTCACTATTATGATAGCGAGGATAGTTAAACCTGCAAAAAATTTGCCATTAATTACTGCGTCCCTATAAATAGGTTGGGATAAAAGTCGGCTTAGATTACCACTGTTTTTCTCGTTATTTACGGCATCAAAACCAAGAGCTATGCTGATGATTGGTATAAATAAGGATATAAAGAAAGGAAAAGCTGGCAAACTACTACCTGAAGTAGTGAATAGTTTAAGAAATATAAATTCAGTTAGAGGTCCTACCGCACTTCTTATATTCTGACTGGCTATGTAGATAGCAAATATCCCAGCCATAAAAATAATGCCGAATAAAATTGTGAATCTTTTACTATTAAGATGGTCAGCTAATTCTTTTTGAAAAACAGCAAACATAGTTAATCACCACGACTGAATTTTTTATAAATTTTCTCAAGGCTAACTTCTTCGACTTTTATTCCTATTAGAGACCTTCCCGATTCGACGATTGTTCTTGCTATCTGAGACCTGAGATCCTTATCACAACTGATAAGCATTGAATTGGTAGAAGCAGTTATGCCAGTTACACCCTTTACCTTCCTTACCAATTTGATAAGTTCATCATCTGCTTCTTCTACCTGTACTTCAATCTGGTATCGCTCCCGTCCCATACCTTGTTTTCCCAAGCGATCGATTGGACCTTCTGCTACTAATTGTCCTCTGGCAAGTATACCCACTCGTGTGCAAATTTTCTGTACATAATTCAACTGGTGAGAACAAAAAATGATGGAGATATTCTGCTTAGCCATCTTTACAACCAGGTTTAAGATTTCAGATATCCCATTTGGGTCTATACCAGAGGTGGGTTCATCCAGGAAAACGAGTTTTGGCTTCTTGATTAATACATCAGCTATCCCTAAACGTTGTTTCATGCCTTGGGAAAAAGCGGCTATGGGTTTGTCTCCTACTGCGGGTAAACCTACTAAGGTTAACAATTCTCTGATTTCTCTCTGTGATTCCTCTTTCTGTAGGCCATTTAACTCGGCGGTGTACATCAAGTTTTGGCTGGCGGTCATATGTCCGTAAAAGCCTACTCGCTCTGGGAGGTATCCTACGATATGCTTTACCTTCAAAGGTTCTCTGGAAGGATTGAAACCCCAGACCATGGCACTACCAGACGTTGGCTCAGTCAGACCAAGCAACATTAGAATTGTTGTTGTTTTTCCAGCCCCATTTGGGCCTAGAAAACCAAAAATCTCTCCCTCCTCTATTCTGAGGTTCAGTTTATTAACAGCGGTGAAAGCACCGTAGTTTTTAGTCAGGTCTTTGGTTTCGACAACAACTTGTCTCATTTTCTACCGTCTTCCCAAACGCTTGAATACTAATATAAGCGCTGCCGCTATTGCAGCTATGATGCCAATTGCTACGAATCCCCATTTAGTTGATGTTTCCACGGTTACCCTGATACCCAAATCGGGAGCATGGGAAGATGGTTCTCCTGAAAATTGTAGATTGACTACGTAGTCGCCCGAGATGGTCTTTTTAGGAGGCTTTACACTTACCTCAATCTCTTGACTAGCTCCTGGCGATAGATTCTCGAGCTTTTCTGGTGTAAAAGTAACACTCCACCCTTCTGGCTTGCTTGAAGATAATGTTATCTTATCTAGGGGTGCTGTTCCTATGTTGCTAATACTAATAGGCAAGTAACTCTCTTCTCCAGTCTTAGCATTGATATTGAGCCGTCCCCCTGTTAATTCTGTTTGTGCAGCAAAATCATATCTGGCTGTAATTCTGGCCGTAAGATCTAGACTACCTTTGAGGTCTCCTGAACTTGCTTCTAGCGTTATTGTATAATCATCAGGTTCAGGGTATAACCAGTATGGTGCTATAGCTACTATTACAATCGTCTCTTTGATGGAAAATCTGTTAAGTCGAATGGCAGATATTCTGCTATCTTGGTTATATCTATCTTCAGCAGCATAGAATAACCAGTCCTTGGGACCGGTAAGCGAGATATCAAAAACTAAATCTTCATCACCACCTGCTCTGGTGAAATCTACCTCCCAAAGAAAAGAGGTATCAGATGGACCAGTTAGAACGGGGAAATCAGCTCCAATCTCGAATGTTTCTTCTTTTTCCTCTTCATCTTCTGGTAGTGAAGGTTGTTCAGATGGAGTAACGGTCAGGTTGTTTGACCCCACCGTTGTTGCCATGGCGATGTTATTTAATGGCATCCCAAGCATCGCTAGACCAAGCATTAGACTCACTCCCAGACATATTACTCTTACCTTGTTCATATTCTTTGCAGCTCCTCTGAGAATTTATATTGTTAGCATATTTGTTAATATTATCCTTATAATATGGGATATAAGTTATACCAACATGCAGTATGACAGGTAATTATTAAGCAGTTATTAAGAATCATACTACCGATAAAAAATAACTAACAAAATCATTTCAGCTATTTTCATACTGCAGATAATGAGGTATTTTAGCATATTCATGAAAGCTGTTGCTAGTAAAAAAAACATAAGAGTAGCTTTTCATACACTTGGTTGCAAACTAAATCAAGCGGAAACTGAATCTCTGGTATTTAAATTTCGAGAGGAGGGGTATCAGGTTGTATCGTATGATGATTGTGCGGATGTCTATATTGTTAATACCTGTACGGTAACACATATAGCCGATTCCAAATCACGCCATGTCTTGCGGGTTGCGAGGCGGCGAAATCCACTGGCTATTGTCGTTGCTACTGGATGTTATGCACAAAGGGTTCCTCAAGAACTTGCTCCTCTTGCTGACCTCATTGTTGGAAATAAGGAGAAAGAACGCCTGTTTGAAATTGTCAGAGGTTTAACACTACTGAAAGACCCTTTAAAAACCGCTAGAGCTAAGAGACGACAAAGCTACCCTGACAGCCTTCGTGTGCGTAGCTTTGTAAAGATTCAAGGTGGTTGTTGTACACCATGTAGTTATTGCATTGTACCGAAAGTAAGAAGTTATGAATATTCAATACCTACCCCTCTGATAGTCAAGGAGATTGCGGAAAAAGTTGCTCTGGGTTATCAAGAAATTGTTCTCACGGGGACCAAAATTGGCTGTTATCAATATGAAAGTAACGGGTTAAGTGAGCTGGTTCAGCATATTCTTGCTCAAACAGATATTCAAAGGATACGGCTCTCTTCGTTACAAGCTCAGGAAATTACACCACAGTTTCTTTCCCTGTGGCATGATAACAGGCTTTGCCGCCATTTCCATTTAGCCCTGCAAAGTGGGAGTGATACTGTCCTTCATAGGATGAAACGCAGATACTCAGTCAATATTTATCGGCAAGCGGTAAGCATGATCAAAGAAAAAATACCCGATGTGGCTATCACGACTGATGTCATGGTTGGATTTCCAGGAGAGAGTGATGAAGAATTTGAGGAAAGCTACCTTTGCTGTGAGCAAATTGGTTTTGCCGGTATTCATGTTTTTCCTTTCTCAATCCGTCTAAGAACTGAGGCGGCTAGCATGCCAAGTCAGATAGCTGATATGGTGAAAAAGGAACGTGTTCATCGGATGTTGAAGCTTGCAAATTACTGTCGGCATAATTTCTACACATCATTTTCAGGGCGGATTCTTTCTGTCTTGTGGGAGAGAGAACTTTACACCGGGGGTAAAACATACTCTGGTTTAACAGATAATTATATCAGAGTTATTACTCAAAGTAAGGAAATTTTAACTAACAGGATAACCCCTGCAAAGTTAGGAGTATTTAATAGCAATGGTATGGTAAGTGAGATAATCGATGAGAATTTTGGTTAAAGTCAAAGTCAATTCAAAGACTGAGAGTCTTGCTCGAGAAGGCAACATTTTTATAGTTAGAGTTAGCGAACCGCCAAGAGAAGGTAAAGCTAATCAAGCAGTAATTAAATTACTTGCTCAACAATTTGGGGTCTCTAAGAGTAAAATTAGAATTCTTAAGGGGTTTAAGAGTAAAAATAAGCTTGTTGAACTATTAACGGAAGATTAACCTGACTCCATAAAGGAAATGTAAGCTAAATTGCCATACGAAATTCAAGTATGTACTGAGATTTAATAGTCGTCCATGGTAATTAATTTATAATTATGGCAGCATGGAGGCCCATCGGTGTAAAGCATCTCTCCTTCAGTCAGGTCAATGATTATTGAAGTACTTGTTTCAGATTGTTCATTGGGGTTCAGACTCTCTATACGATGCCGACAAATAGAGTGCGGATAACCAAAATGATCACTTAGAACCTCCTTAAGAGTAGCTACTTCTATGGTTCCGCTTTTTTCCTGTAGAAGTCGAGAGGCGCGAGAATTACGTAGTATTGTATCTGGAACCCTGTTTTTTCCGGTATCCTTTACCTTGAGGTTGGGAGACAAGAAATGGTTTGTATGGACTAGTACATTATTTTCTGTATAAAGGAAGAATTCATCTGAAGGAGCACATTCAACATTGATGGCCTCTCCATCGCGATGTGCGATTACCAGGTTTGCGGAATTCGGGCCCTCAAAATCTGTTAGAATTCTTAAACACTCAGGTAAGCTCCTGGAATTAAGAATACCTCGTTCCTTGATCAGGGTAGGGAGACCTAATTGGAAAGAATCAGTTTCACATTGCAAGTAGTTCTGGACAATTCCTATTCCTGCTGAATTGAACCCTTTTTGTCCGATAGTACCTGCCTCGATACTCATGACAATATTGGGTTTTTGTTCTTGTTGCACGCAGATTATGAGTAATGAGTCATAAGGATTATAATCCCAGTTCTGCCCAATGAAAGTATGCTTGTTAGTAGTTGCTCCTGGCGTAAGTGCAAATGCTGTGCATTCTGCTGGAACAAATGCTTTTGGATTTGCCCATTTATTATAGGCATAGTTTAACTCCCATCTTGAGTTTAATGCTACGATTTCTTCAAACTGACGACCTGCTCCATCTGTTATACCTTTTAGCTCCTCAATTAACTCAGGATCAAACATTTTGATGTAGGGTATAAACTTCCTGGCATCCTGTAAAATCTGCTCTCTACTTACGCCGGCGAAGTATTTCCAGTGATCCAGATAAAACAGCACATTTTTCTTGATTGCCTCCCTTGCCATTGTGCCATGCTGAAATCCTAAATTATAAGGGCTACCACTTATGGAGATTATAGGTATATCCACTTTTCCTCCTTATTCTTACCCTATCGAACTATCTTAAGATAGTTCGTATCTTTGACTCACACTGGAGAAGATATCGGAGCTTATCTTTTATATACTGTATATTAGTTTACATCAATCCACTACATTTGACATTTACCTGCAAACAGGTATCGTGGAGTATAATATTATGTTTCAAATGTCTCGTATTCGGGAAAGGAATAATTCAATAAAGCGTTCTCCGTCGATTACCTTGGCAATATGTTTTGGGAGAAGGCCTTTTCCTTGTACTTCTGGAACGATATGTGTAGTTCCTCGATCCCATCCGTTTCCTGTGTTCACTTCTATCGGCATAGATATAAAATCAAATAGTGAAATATCCAATACAGCTGCTAGTGCCAATGGATCATGAAGTTCACAATACTTATGGCGATTGATAATGTACTTAATTAATTTGGCGGATAGGCGTGAATAAGGATTCTTGTATTTTTGTATTTGTTCTAAGTGGTTGCTCATTAAACAAGCTTTTGGATTGGTAGAAACATCAAGACCTATAACGAAGATAGCTGCTTGAGAACTAAAAACTATATTGGCAGCTTCCGGGTCCTGCCATATGTTAAATTCAGCAAAAGGGGTTCGATTCCCTTTTCCATACTGATTGAGACCATAGGCTCCTCCCATGACGATTATTGTGGATAGAGAGGTTGCTAAACTTGGAACACGCTGTAAGGCAATAGCGATGTTAGTTAGTGGCCCAGTAGCTACTAATGTAATTTCACCTGG
>CAYVML010000002.1:3791-25110 GCA_964452475.1 uncultured Dehalococcoidales bacterium | reverse complement strand
CAGGATAGCACTCAAGAGGCTAAGAAAAGAGAGCTATGATGTTATCATGGCAGACATAAAGATGTCCGGTATCAATGGAAAGGAGTTTCAACGGAAGCTCCAGGGTATAGGGAATTACCCGGTTGATAAGGTAATTTTTATGACCGGGGATATCATAGGGGAGGAATCGATGAGTTTCCTGAAGAAGACAGGAGTTCGCTATATTACTAAACCATTTGAAGAGAATTCATTGAAACTGTTGCTGAGCAAGGCAATCAGCAGCTCAAGTGGTGGGAAGTAACAAAGCAGAGTGGACCCTAATTAAATACCGGTATCGAGCCAGTATCCGTTGGGATCCGTTGTTACCTTACAATGAAATGTATTACTCATGTCGTACCTCCGCCAATGGTAGGGTATGGAGCACACATTTCTGACAATAATTTACAAAAAAAGATAGAAATATACTTTACCATGTATGGATTAGTACAATAAAGTAAAAAAATAATGTAGTTGTTTTACTATATATTTGCACGATATATTGAGGCGAGATTGGACAATATCGTTCAGTGTTGAGTACAACATTACTGGTGGCTATGCTCTTGAGTTTTTATGAAGAGGAGAGTGGTAATTACAGCAGCCGTGAAATAATCTTATACAGGTTTAATAAATGACAGGAAGAAAATTAGGCTTAGGGAAACTGGACTGGCAGTGGAAACTGACAGGGTTAATCATGCTTATACTGGGGGCAGTGTTCCTCATCCAGATATTTTACATCGTTCCAAATATTAACAACTCCGAAGTAGAGAACGAACAGACTCACCAGGAAGAAGTCGCCCGCAATATTGCACGAGAACTGGACACAGAAATTATTCGTTCCATTGACAGATTGATTGAAATATCCGAACGTGCAGAATTTCGCAGTATGAATATTACTGCCCAGCAGGAGATCATGTCTTCAATTGTTGAATGGTCCTTACGACTCAAATATCTTTTCGTTATAGATACCGGTGGCTGGTTTGTAACGGCTGAAGATATAGAAAGCTTATCTTTATTTACTACCAGGAGTTATGCCGATAAACCTTATTTCTTCATTCCATTTGAACAGGGGGAGGCCTATTGCCAGGAAGCTAGGTACTATCCCTCAATAAAATTTTTAGCTGTTGTTATCTCTGTCCCCATTGAATCGGATGCTGGCGAGAGAGTGGGGGTTCTGCTGGGAATGCTTTCTATGGATCACTTTGCCAAAATGTTGGGAAGCTACCCGCTTGAAGAAGGGATGCGTGCATACATAGTGGACATAAACGGTACCTTAATAGCTCACTCCGATATAGACCTGCTTGCACTAGATGAAGGCCCGCTGTCGGTTAATTATAGTGATTATCCGCTTGTACAGAACATTATAGCGGGAAGGGTAGGGAGTACCATGCAACACATGCATGGGGATGAAGCTTACTTTGGAACATATTCTATCTTAGAGTCTAATAACTGGGGAGTGGTAGTGGAACGTCCCATGAGTCTGGTCATGGCAGAAGCCAGTGTAATGTCGAGACGCCTGATGACACTTAACGGAGCTGCCTTCATTGGCGCATTACTTGTCACTCTCCTATTTTCGCGGCAGATAATGACAGGGGAGAGGAAGGGTATAGAATTGATAAAGGAAAGCGAACAGCGATTTCGGACTGTGGCTGACTTCACCTATGACTGGGAATCATGGATTGGCCCTGACGGAAAAATCCTTTATGTTTCGCCCTCGTGTGAACGAATCAGTGGATACCGTGCTGAAGAATTTCTTGTTGATCCAGGCTTGCTGGACAGGATTGTTCATTCTGAAGACATGGAACGTGTTGTTAATCACAGGATGATGGAATTCAAGGATAGAGGAATCTTATCGATAGACTTTCGAATTGTAACCCGCAGCGGCGAGCAAAAATGGATTAATCATGTATGTCAATCGGTGTTTAGTGCTGCAGGGGCGTGGCTGGGGCGCCGTGGCAGTTACACTGATATAACTGACCGTAAGCGGGATGAAACCATGATACAGCGGTCACTTAATGAGAAAGAAGTACTGCTGAGAGAGCTTCATCACCGCGTTAAGAATAATCTGCAGGTGATATCCAGCGTTCTCAGGCTCCAGTCAAGAAAGGTTGAAGACAAACAGGCAAGAGCAGCGCTCGGTGAGAGCCAGCAGCGCATACAGTCGATAGCACTGATTCATGAGAAACTGTATCAGTCCGGAAACCTGGCAAGAATAGATTTTGGCGAGTACACCAGAAGCCTTGTGGCATACCTGTCCAGCGTCTATGGAGTTGGAGGAGATAAAGTAAAAATTAAAATAGAGGGAGAGGGTATCCTGCTGGATGTTAACACGGCAATGCCCTGTGCCCTGATCGTCAACGAACTGGTGTCTAACTCTTTTAAATATGCCTTCCCCGGGGATAGAGAAGGGGAAGTACGTGTTCAGCTTCATTGCCTTGGAGATAATGAACTGGAGCTGCTGGCAAGTGATGATGGAATAGCTTTTCCTGGAAAAGATTTCCATAATCAGAAAAATATGGGTTTTCAACTGGTGAAAGCGCTGGTTGCTCAGCTTGGTGGTACAATAGAACTGGACAGCGATGAAGGTACAAGGTTTAGAATTGTATTTAAGCAGGAATGACCCCCTCCTCTGTCATTGTGAGGAGCGATAGCAACGAAGCAATCCGGGAGAGAGGGATAGCAGGAGATTAATCATGGAGGTAAATTAAAATGGCAAAGGCAAAGATACTGGTCGTTGAAGACGAGGGTATAGCAGCCGAGGATATAAAATCTTCACTGGAAGGGATGGGATATGAGGTCCCTGCGACAGCCTTCAGAGGAAATGAAGCGATAGCAAAAGCGGAAGAACTGCGTCCTGACCTGGTATTGATGGATATCATGCTGAAAGGTGACATGGACGGCATTGAGGCCGCTGAACAAATCCGCAGCCGTTTTGGGATACCTTCGATATACCTGACCGCTTATGCCGACGAGGAAATATTACAGCGTGTGAAGATAACAGAATCGTACGGGTACATTATAAAACCATACGTTGACAGGGAACTGCGCAGCAACATTGAGATAGCCCTTTACCGTATAGAAACAGAGAGGGAATTGCAGTTCAGGGCTGAGATGCTGGACAATACTGCTGATTCAATTACCGTGAGCGACCTTGATGGAAATATGGTGTACGTGAACGAAACGGCGTGTCTCGCTCGTGGCTATAGCAAAGAAGAATTTCAGGGAATGACTACCTTTGAACTGATTACTCCAGAGGAGGCTATGCATTTCCATGAGCGTGTTGAAGAGATACTGGCTAAAGGCCATGTCGTATTCGATACTGAAATCTATCATAAAAATGGGGCTGTAATTCCGGTGGAAATGCATTCACGAATAATAGAAGTTGCTGGTCAGAAATTAGTGCTTAACGTTATTCGTGACACCACCGAGCGAAAGAAGGCAGAGGAGAAACTGAAGCTGAGGGCTTATCTGCTGGACAGTGTTACAGATGCGGTAGTGCTGCGGGCTAAAGATGGCAGAACTCTCTATGCCAACAGGGCGGCGTATGCTAATAGAGGTTACAGTCAAGATGAATTTATGAAGTTGCACCCTGAGGACTTCATGAGTTCTGAGGAGGCAAAGGCGTTTCGGCAAATATTCATAGAGCTAGAAGACAAAGAATACAATATATATCACTACAAGGTATTCGGTAAAAATGGCAAGGCAATTCCCTTAGAGACCTATGCACGACTGGTTGAGATTAATAATGAATGGCACTTGCTAACTGTGTCGCGAGACATCACGGAGCGCAAGAAGGCAGAGGAAGCCTTGCGGAGCAGCGAGGAAAGGCTGAGGCTCTTTATGGATTCAGCAACCGATGCCTTTTCTATCTGGGATTCGAAACTAAACCTGGTTGACTGCAATGAGGTCAGGATGAAAAGGTACTTCAAAGGGCTAAGGAAGGAAGAAGTAATAGGAAAGAATATACAGGAGTTGTTTCCCCATTTCGGGGTAAGCGACAGCTATGAACAATACCTGGAAATACTGAGGACAGGGAAGCCGTTATTTATCGCTGATGTTGTTCAATTTGAGGATTCTTTATCTCTCCCTGAGTCTGAGCAGAGACATCAAGAGGTACGAGCCTTCAAGGTAGGTGATGGATTAGGGGTGATTAATACTGACACCACCGAGCGAAGGAAAGCGGAGAAGGAACTGCGAGCCAATGAACAGGAATTGGAGATGCTGCTGAAGTACCTGCCAGGCATGGTGTTTTATAAGGACATAAACTTCAGATATCGTCGCGTTAACCCCGCTTTTACTCAGTTGCAAAAAATAGCACAGGAAGAAATAATAGGGAAGACCATAGGGGAAGCATCGCTACTGAAAGCTGAATTATCAGAGAGTGATGACCGTGAATTAGTGGAAAGCGGCCAGGTATCATCAAGGATTGCCGAATTTCCTGATGAAACGGGTGGATCCAGGTGGCAGAAGATAGCCAAGGTGCCGATTCAGGATGAAAATGGAAAGATATGTGGCATCCTGGGAGTAGGTGTTGATATCAGCGATATCATTAAGGCAGAGGAGGAGCTGAAGCTCAGAGCGGAGATGCTGGACCAGTCTGAAAACTGTATTATCTTGTTAGATTTAAACGGGAATTGTATATATGGCAACGAGGTGGTCTTAGAGGAGCGGGGTTATACACAGGAGGAGTTTCTGAAGCTGAATGTTCGGGACCTGGTGGTTCTGCCAGGTGGTGGAAGTTTTGACGAATGGTGGCAGCAGGTCGTTGAGAAAGGGCATTTCAGGGGTGAATTTGAGGTTCGCCGTAAGGATGGTTCATTAATTCCTGTTGAAGCAACGGCCAGGCGGGCGAAGTCAGGGGAAAAGGAATATGTGATCAGCGTAGTACAAGACATCACCGAGCGGAAGCGGATGGAGGCGGAGAGGCTTGAGCTTGAGCGTAAGGCTCAGGTAGCCAGTCGCCTGGCATCGGTGGGAGAGATGGCGTCTGGTGTAGCCCATGAGATAAACAATCCGCTGACCGGAGTGGTGGGCTTTGCCCAGTTGCTGTCAGAAAGGGAGGACCTGCCGGAGGATGTCAGGGAAGAATTAAAGATAGTCCATGAGGGTGGCCAGCGGGTGTCCAACATAATCAAGGGGTTGCTATCCTTTGCGCGGCAGAGTAAACCAAAGAGGATATATGTTGATATCAACGAAGTTATAGAGGGAACCATACGACTGCGGCAGTATGAGCTTACGAACAAGAATATAGAGGTAATCAGGCGGTTTGCCCCTGAGCTGCCGTGGACCATGGCAGATGCGGGACAGTTACAGCAGGTGTTTATGAACTTAGTGGTTAATGCCGAGCAGGAGATGAGCACGGCACATGGGAAGGGGAGGCTGGAGGTTAAGACAAAGCTTGCTGGTGACATGATTCGCATATCATTTAAGGATGATGGTCCCGGGATAGCAAAGGAGAACATAGAGAGGATATTCGACCCGTTCTTCACCACCAAGGAGGTAGGCAAGGGGACAGGGTTGGGGCTGAGTTTGTCGCATGGCATTGTTGTGGAGCATGGGGGGCAACTCTATGCAGAGAGCAAGTCAGGGGAGGGAGCCACTTTTGTGGTAGAACTGCCGCTGCTGGTTGAGGAGGGGGTTGAGAAAGCAGAGGCTGTAACTAAAGCTGAGAAAGTGGTAAGGGGAAAGATACTGGTGGTAGATGACGAGGAGGTGGTGAGGCAGTATCTGGACAGTGTATTGACTAAGATGGGGCACAGTGTGGAGCTGGTGGCAGATGGGGAAGAGGCGTTGGAGAGGGTGAGAACTAACAGGTACGGTCTTATTTTGTCGGATATCAAGATGCCTGGGATGAGTGGTTCCGAGGTTTACCGCAGGTTAGGGGAGATAGCGCCGTCGATTACTGAACGTGTGGTGTTCATCACCGGGGATGTAATGGGGGCAGAGACACGTGATTTCATACTAAAAACAGGAGCGGTTTATGTGACCAAGCCTTTTGATGTGGACAGATTAAGCTGGGTAGTGAACAATGTGCTTGGTGGTTCGAAGGGATGATATAAAAGATAAAAAACAAAAAGTAACAAATCAAAGATTACTAGGAAAAGGTAGATTCCTGCTTTCGCAGGAATGACAAAGGGCATCATCAGCTTAGTCCTCTCCCTCAGGGGAGAGGACATATATTTTAAAGGGAACCTGGAAATAAAGGATTGCCGCTTTTGATGTTCTAAACTATTGTTATATAAATAAGTAGATGATATACTAATGATATGCATATGACTTCCTTTCGTTATGGGAAAGAGGGAAGCTGGCGAGGAAGTTAATATGAAACTACGAGCATATCAGCAGGAAGTAGCCAGAGCGGTGCTGGATAGCATCCAGAACGGCAAAGGATTAACTTTTTCAGTGGAGATTGCTCGCCAGGGTGGCAAGAATGAGCTTTCTGCGCACCTTGAGGTTCTACTGCTGACGCTTTATATAGAAGCGGGTGGTAATCTGATAAAGTGCTCGCCAACCTTCAAACCACAGACCTTAATATCCATGCAGCGCCTCAAGGAGCGGCTTTCGGAATTTGGCTTCGATGGTATTTACCATTCCGAGATGGGCTATATCATCGGGCTGGGGGCTGCCAGGGCGATATTCCTCTCGGCTGAGGAATCATCCTCGGTGGTTGGTCATACCGCCGATATACTGCTGGAAGTTGACGAATCGCAGGATGTCAGCAGGGATAAGTATTCTAAAGAATTCCGTCCCATGGGCTCTGCTACCAATGTGACTACTGTTCACTATGGCACCACCTGGGATGATACTACCCTGCTCGAAGAGATAAAACAGCAGAACCTGGAACTGGAGCTCAAGGATGGCATCAAGCGCCACTTCCGCTATGACTGGCAGCAGGTGGCCAAGAGTAATCCGGAGTATGCCAGCTACGTTGAGGCAGAGCGTAATCGTCTGGGGGAGAACCATCCACTGTTCAGGACCCAGTATGCTCTGCTTCCAATCAGTGGTGGTGGCGGATTCCTGTCGCGACAGCAGATAGCCCTGGTGCTGGGAACACATCAGCGTCAGCGATGTCCGGAGCATGGTAAGATATACGTTGCCGGCATTGACCTGGCGGGAGAGAAGGAGCAGTCAAAGGAGGAAATGCTTATATCTGGCAAGCCAAAGGTGGATTCGACCGTCATCACCATTGCCAGGCTGGATAATGCAGGCGACTCCTTATCACGGCTGAACATGCCAGCGCTCAGTGTAGTGGAGCAATACCAGTGGACAGGGGCACCACACAGCCAGCTATATGCCCAGATGCTGCAGCTGCTGCGAAGCTGGAGACCCGGGCGGATAGTCGTTGATGCTACCGGCATTGGTCAGCCCATAGCCAGTTTTTTGAAAAAGGAGCTCGGAAGCAAGATTGTCCCGTTTGTGTTCACCCAGAAAAGCAAGTCAGATATGGCTTTCGAGTTGCTGGCCTTTATCAACAGCCGGCGCCTGAAGCTTTATGCCCGGGATGGCTCGGAGGAGTTCAAGGAGACCATGCTGCAACTGGAAAGAGCACGCTCGCAGTACCGCCCCAACCAGACCATGAATTTCTACGTTGACCCGCTGGAGGGACATGATGATTTTCTGATGAGCCTGGCGCTTACCGTTGAGGCAGCCAGGGACTTCACTCCTCGCACCGCCCGCGGCAGCATCTTATAGGAATGATTAAGAAGACTAAAAATTAAAGATCAAGCAGGTACTTCCTTTGAACTATGGAAATAAACACGGCTTAGCTTGTCCCACCATGTTTTTCCATAATATCGAATGGAACCTTTCTACTTTACAATAAAGTACTGTTATACTTGAGGCAGGGATTAAGGGAATGCATTCGCGGTGGCGAATACCAGGGTAGATTACTGCTTTCGCAGGACTATTTATTAACCACTGCTATCTCAGCGAACCGATTAGTCGAAGGACATCATTTTCTATGTTGAGCAGGTCTTCTGCGTTTGGTCGTCCGCGCGTATCTCCCAGAGGTCCCATGGTGCTGTGCTCTTCACGGCCATGAAATTCCCCTACAATCTGCCATTCATCCAGCACATCAAAGCCCAGGTGTTCAAAGAATTGTCCCATATATTTAGAGGCAGGGATGGCCTCCCTTATTCCTGTGTGAGGGCCTGAATAGGTACAGAACACCACTGCCCGCTTTCCAGGTAGCTTGGGTGCACAAAATTTAATGTCACCACTTTTATTGTGAAGATTCATTTTGTCCTTGATAAAACGTTGTACTGGACCAGGCGGTATCCACCCATGTGAAGGCGCGCCTAAAAAGATAAGGTCGTATTCATACAGGTCTACATCTGTTGCGTCTTTAATCTTTATGAGGGTTGCTGTGATGTTCTGACGTTCCAGCGTTGTGTGAATTGTTTTGGCTACCTTTTCGGTGTTTCCTGTAGCTGACCAGTATAGTGTCAGCGCCTTAAGCTTTTGCTTGATAGTGGCTTCGTCTTGCATATAATGAGTGTCCTCCTTATGAATTGAATTGTTCTAATCGGATAAGTAACCTGGCTAATTCTAGCAGTCCTTGTGAAGATAGTATGACATACGCATGTGTAAACATCAATCAACGGGAATGAGGCATATTAAGACTCTTTAGAAATGTCTACTTTGGAATTTGGTTGTTTAGAGATATCAGCTGCTCTTTTTTGGTTGTTTTGACTTTCAGGATATGAATCGTAACTCCAAACAATACGACCGCCAGTATGATTCGGATTATTAAACTATCGGTGGCTAATATAGCGGTAGCTACTATTGAAATCCATAGCAGGATTAGAGTCCAGGTTTTCATTTTCCGGGATATTCCCCTGCCTTCCAGATAATTCCTGATATATGTACCTATAAACCGATTACGCAGGAGTTCATTATAAAGTCGCCGTGAGCCTCTCATGTAGCAGATTGCCGTAAGCAGTAAAAACGGTGTTGTTGGCAGGACTGGTAAGATAATGCCAATAACACCGATGCCCAGAGTAATGGTACCGGCGATAACAAATAATCTTCTCTTTAATTTATCTGGTATGCGAGTCATACAGACATTATATCTCTAAAGAATACAGAGTCGACAATTCTGCACGAAGTCGACCCTGTATTGACGGCTACATTGGTAGAGTTATTTTGGAACTTCGCTAAGTTTTATGCCCATAGCTTTGGCGACACCCTGGCCATACGCTTTATCGGCTTTCATGCAGTTACCAATATGCCTGATTTTGACTTCCTTTGGAGCATCACCCATGGCACGGGCGGTATTTTCAAAGAAGTACCTTCTGCTGCTCTGGTTTCATCAGGCGGAAAAGCTTCCCCGGTTGAGTGTAATAATAATCATCATCCTGCCGGAAATTCCACCGGTCAGTGGCACCTTCTAACTTTAGTGGCGGTTCTGCAAATTCTGGTTGCTCCTGCCACTCGCCATAGCTGTTTGGTTCGTAATGTAATGTACTGCCTTTATTGCCGTCCACCCGCATAGCGCCATCACGGTGGAAACTGTTAGACGGGCAGCGGGAAGCATTGACCAGCCCATCGCCGGCTTTTTGAAAGATGAGCCTGGCATTGACGGTGCGGGCTGCCAGGGATTTCAGTCCACGCACCGCCCACGGTAGCATCTTACAAGGGTGACGGAGAAGATTAATAAATCAATTCATGGAGGGCTATTCCCCCTTCTTCACTGTTACGTAACATATCCGCACTGCCAGGGAAGTGCTGCATGAAAAATTATGTCTTTATTTCTTCTGCTCGAGTTCCTCTATCCGTGCCTGGATATGTTCCAAATCGCTTGTGAGTGCCTCAGTCTGGCCCTGCAGGTATTCAATTTCCTGCTCGGGAGTTATGTCTGCACCAGTGGGTATGCCCCGCGCATTTGTTGGCTCTCCGCCATAGTAAGGATATGCTGCCGGGTTATATACTGGTGTTGCGGCAATGGGGTATCCAGGATAAGTCGGAAAACCGCCAGCGAAACCGGCAGCATAGGCTCCCCTGGGGAGTCCGCCACGTCCTCTGCCAACATATGGCCATGGAGGAGAGCTGCCACGAAAGCCGAAGCCATTTCCTCTTCCAAATCCATTCATCGTTATTTTTTCCTCCTTTCGATGTAGTACGCTATCGTGTGTTGACACTTGGTATTCAGGTTTTTAATTTTATCTCCACCAGCGACGTAAGCCTCTGCCGAAATAGGGAGCGTTAAAGCTTCCGTATGGCCTGGCCGCACCTGACCAGGTGGCTGGAAAGAATCTGCGTGGTCTGACCCAGTTTACACCTGCTGCAAATCTCCTCCCAAATAATGTGGGGTTTGCAAATCCTGGCTGGTTAAAACCGGAGCAGTATCCAGCTCCTCTTCCCGTCATGGGCCCCATGCCCTGTGGTCCCGTTCCATTTCCAAATGGCATTGTTCCACCTCCTTTCATTTATTCATTACTACTATGGCATCTTCTACTACCACCTTCGACCTCTCCTGCGCTGCCGCATAACCCCTCCTGCCCTCCATACTGGTTCCTGAGGCCATACTGGCATTATCATAGAGGAATGACAGACAGGACAAGTAAGGGGCTGTGAGTTTGTTATTATCTCAAAAGGTATTGTCCATTCGTGGCCATTGGCACACCTGAAGCGTCGCTCGGTCATCTCGAAATTGCCGCCGTAGATACTGATTGCTTTTCCATTAGTCATGGCATCAGCTATTTTCTTCCTGCCAGAGTTGAGTTCACGAGCAAACGTCGAGCGGGAAATTTTCATTTTTTGCGCACATTCCTCCTGTTCCAGTCCCTCAAGGTCTTTGAGGCGAATAGCCTCGGCTTCTTCAATAGAAAGAATAACCTCCTGTAATTGAGCTGAGGTAACCCCGGATGGCTTGAAGTAGTTAACCCGGGGGAGATTATGTACTCGTCTCCAGAGAGGCAATCTGCCCATTGGTTTTCTCCTTTTATTATGAGCTTATGACCAACAACATACTATATTTCATATTCAAATATTGCTCATATGCTCATAATAATTATAATATCATATTTTAAAACTGTCAAATTATTGTTATAGTTGAGCACAGAGTTGATACTGTAGGGTGCCCTGGATTGGTTGGCTAAACTATGGACATCATATAAAGCTACAGGAGTGTGGCGTATTAAAGGCGCGGCGGATATAGTATAGTGTTATAGAGTTTAGTACATTAGATGCAGTAATTCGTGACTATTGCAGGATACAACGGGAGGGAGACGGCGTTTGAAAATTGCCATATCGTCCGACGATCCTGGGCTTGATAGCAGTGTTGGCCATAAGCTGGGAACGTCCAGGTATTTGATTATTGTTGACACTGAGAGCGGTGATTTTGAAGCGGTGTCTAATCCGGGGGCTTCTGGTCAGCAGGGTGCTGGCATTCAGGCGGTGGTACTTGCCGTCAGCAAAGGGGTTAGCGCAATCGTCACCGGGTATTGTAGTCCTGCCATCAAGGAACAGCTTCGGTCGAATGGAATTGAGGTGCTGACTGGTGTTGGGGATACGGTGCGTGGGGTGCTGGAGAAATACCGGAGTGGCGAATTGAAATTTGAAATTCAACGGCAAAGTGATGCTGGAGTGGCAAGAACTAAAATTGACAGGGGCACCTTCGCTCGTGCCGCCAGGGGTTCTGCGAAGCAGTTCGCTAATCTGTTGCCGATGATGGCGGGCGTTGTACTGCTCACGGGACTATTCAATACGTTCATTCCGAAGGCGTGGCTGACGTCCATCTTCGCGGGCAATCCCTTACTGGATACCCTGTGGGGAGCATGCCTTGGCAGTATCCTGGCGGGAAATCCCATCAATAGCTACGTTCTCGGTGGCGAGCTATTGCAAAATGGAGTGAGCCTGTTTGCGGTTACTACCTTCATCCTTACCTGGGTAACCGTGGGAATGGTGCAACTGCCAGCAGAGATTGCAGCCCTGGGCAAGAGATTTGCCCTGCTGAGAAATGGGCTGTCTTTTTTGTTTTCGATACCTATTGCCATCGTTACTGTGGTAATTACTAATCTATTTATAGGGTGAAGCTATTGATGACTAAGAGTACACAAAAACCAGCAAAAAAAAGGTCACAAAGACGCAGGGTTATTTTCCCTGCTTTGGTGGCGGCAATCTACGTGATTCTATGTATCGCTATACCTGAGAAAGCAATACTGGCATTGAGAAGCAGCGGCAGCATTTTCAGCCATCTAGTACTGCCACTGTTGCTGGTATTCGTGGTTATGGTGCTGATGAACCTTTTTCTCAAGCCGGCGCAGATTGCCCGCCTCATCGGCAAAAAGTCTGGCATCAAGGGCAAGCTACTCCCGGCGTTAGCAGGAGTAATCTCGGCAGGGCCCATCTACGCCTGGTATCCACTTCTGCGTGACATAAAAAGCAAGGGCTCAGGAAATTCGCCGCTGGCTATCTTCCTCTACAACAGGTCTGTCAAACCCTATTTATTTCCCATGATGATTGGATATTTCGGACTGATATACGTGATAATATTAACGGTGGGTATGTTTCTTGGCTCGTTTGTGGTTGGCCATGCCGTTGACCGCCTGGCTGGCGATGGCTGACAACCTGGAGCTGTCATCATGCTATTAATTGTGGCTGTTATCAGAATAGCTGGCATGGTAAGAAGCAGAAACCTGTAAGGCTTGTACCTATCTAGCCTTGACAGTTTTCAATTCAATGCTAGAATGAAATTGAGCAGGCGCAATCTTTATGTGTAACAGGACTGGTCCAGGAATACGACGGATGTGCGGAGGTTGTCATTGGAAGCCCTGAACAGATCAAAGTACGGTAAGCGTATGCGTTACATAGCCATTGCGCTCATTTGTATCATTATAAGTGGTCTCGCAGGCTTTCTGGTGGGCTGTGGCGGCGATACACCGGGATATGAGGAGGCGCTAGTCACGAGAGTCATTGATGGTGATACCGTGGAACTGCTGGATGGCCAGCACGTACGGTATCTTTGTATAGATACGCCTGAGGTGGGTGAGGATTATTATGATAAAGCTACTAGACGAAACAGAGAACTGGTGGAAGGTAAAGTGGTAGAACTTTGGACTGGTCTGGAGAACCGTGATGTCTATGGTCGACTGCTGAGATTTGTCTTTGTTGACGGTATCTTTGTTAATGCTGAACTGGTAGCAGAAGGGCTGGCAACAGCATACATCTTCGATACCGATGAACGCTACAGCCAGCTATTTGTCCAGCTTGAGGACTATGCGAAAATGAAAGACGTTGGACTGTGGAGTCAGTAGCAGCCGGTCTACAGCCGCTGGCTGTTCTACTGTTCACGTAACCAGGCAACTATATCACTGGCGGCCGCTTCCTCTACTTCAGTTCTGTTGCTAGTAGTGACTATATCGTAGAGATAAATAATTTACTGGTCATCTGGCATGACTTTTATCAGCACGCTGCGATTCCTGGGACCATCGAACTCGCAGAAGAAGATGCCCTGCCAGGTGCCCAGGAGCAGTTTGCCATCTTCAATGACAACCGTTGCGGAACTGCCAACGATACCTGACTTTATATGTGCCGGAGAGTTTCCTTCACGGTGGCGGTAGTGAGAGTGCTGAGGAACAAGCGAATCGAGCCAGGCGATTGTATCTTTCACAACATCGGGGTCGGCGTTTTCATTAACGGTTACCCTTTATTCCCATTCATCGAAATCGTATGGCTCTGGTTGTCTGATTAGTCTGATGCCAGAGCCAATCAGGGCAATGGCGATGGCTATGCGGAATATGGCAAAGGCAGGGATGAACAGCAGGTACCTGTCCAGTACTATGATGAAAAACAGCTCTGCTGCCAGAATACCTATTCCGAAAACCAGTAAAATTATACCTGATATTCGTCGCCACATGAGCTGCCTTTCCCTTTATTGATAGCAGTGTATACCGATTGCATTATACTATGAGTGTTACCTATGTATCTCAGCCTCCGCAAGACAGAGGGTTCCGGATCCCCTGCTATTCAACCTCGGCAAATATGTTAACCGGTGAGCCGTCCAGTCCCTTGAGCGGCAGCGGCATGGCGAAGACCCGTGTTAGCTTTTTGCCCAGCAGCGGGTACAGGTTGACATCCTCAATCAGTGGGATGCCGCGTGAGCTCACATCTTTTCGACCCAGCAGGATATTGTGTACCGGAGACCTTCTGGCAAAGATATCCTCAGCCAGGTCGACGCAGCCGAAGTCCATTGCCAGACCCCTGAGCTTTGTCTCTTCTATCATGAACTGAGCAGCAGCGATGGTAAACGGCGGGTAGCGCAGCATGTATTTGTCGGGATCGCTCTCCCTCATCAGGGAAGCACCGCTAAAGACCAGCAGCAGGTCGCTGTTATCATCCCTGGTGAAAAAAGGTTCGAGGTCTGACCGGTCGATGACCTCCCCAGCATGATTTCTTGCATCTATAAACTTCGGTTGGTTAAAGATACAGTCGTCCAGGCTGAGCTGGTCAATGGTTATTCCCTCGGGATTGAAGTGAAACGGCGCATCCATGTGCGTACCGTGGTGCGTCAGCAGGTGGCACATGGTCACGTTGTTGACATCCCCCTTCGCCGTCCGCCTCACCGGCTCAAACTTTACCTTTGGATTCTTCCCGAAGGTTGGCGTATCTTCGGCAAGTGGGTACGTTAAACTGATAAACATAGCTATCTCCTTTCAGCCATAGCAGCTCGCGAGAATACCACCCGGCATGGTCGAGTGTAGTATAAACTCTCCGTGTTTGGCAAGGGCAGGAACGGGCTGGCTTTACCGTGGTTTATGATTTATTCCTCGCAAGAACTGCAGTTTTCTGAAATTAATCACCCGCCCTTTTTGCATGCCGCCATCGTGCATCATCTGTAAATCTCTGTATTCCATTTCCTGGCGAAAATCGGCATCCTCTATTTCCCTTTTTATGTCTGCCAGTTTTGGTTCCATGTATGAATCAAGATGAGTAGGATACAGGGAAAGTAGTCCAGCAGGCTTCAATACACGGTACACTTCGGATAATAGTTTCCTTCTTTCATATTCCTGCGGGTAGAAATAATGGTGCAGGACATCATAGAGCAGTACCGCATCAACGGACTCGTTATCCAGAGGAATGCTTGATTTGCCGCTTGCATCCAGGTTGACTATGTTCTTCAAGCCCATTGAGTTTGCCCGGCTGATTAATCGCTCTATCTCCATTCTGTCTTTATCCATGGCATATACCTGTGACTGTTTCCCGACTATCTTGGCAACGGGAATGGTGTAATTGCCGGAGCCACAGCCGAAATCCAGCACTGTCTGCCCCTTTTTAAAGCCGGCGCGCTTGAGGATATTTTCCCCGTAGTATTGAAACCACTTATCGCTGTTACTCATCTGTTACCACGCTATGGAGGTGTAAGTATGCTTATCTTAAACTCCATGACATGAAGATGCAACAATATGTTGTTTTTTAGGGGAGTGCGCTATTATTATTGGAGAGTCGAATTTTGCCAGAGAAGGAGAAACAGATGAAAATTGTAGATGTGAAACTATCCGACCCGGTGTATATTCCTGCCAGACAGATGGCTGACGCCATAAACACCCTCCCCACCACTACGACTTACACATTTCTTCAACTTTTCACCGACGAGGGCATAACCGGAATTGGGCCGACTCAAGGTGGGGCACTGAACAAAGTACTCATTGAGGATTTATTGAAGCCCTATGTTATCGGTGAGGATCCTCTCAACAACGAGAGGATATGGGAGAAAATGTACTGGGCTACACTGCAATACGGTAGAAGGGGTGCAGCGGTATCAGCCATTAGCGCAATAGATATAGCGATATGGGACCTCAAGGGCAAAATCCTTAACCAGCCGGTACACAGGCTGCTTGGAGGACACCGGGATACTGTTTCATCATACGGGAGCGGCATAAACCTCAACTATAGCCGGGAAGAGCTTGTCAGAGAGATGGCTGACTATGTAGAGAGCGGGTTCAAGATGGTCAAAATGAAGATTGGCAGAAGAGACCCGGTCGATGATCTGGAAAGGGTTAAACTCGTCAGAAACGCAATAGGCCCGAATATAGACCTGGCACTGGATGTTAACAACGGCTGGAGCCTCAAAACAGCGATAAGGGTGGCTAAAAAATTAGAACAGTATGACATCTACTGGCTTGAGGAGCCAATCCTGTCCGATGAGATTGACAATCTGGCCAGGCTGGCTAGTGAGACGAGTATCCCTATAGCCGTCGGCGAGAACCACTATACAAAGTGGGAGTTCAAGGAACTGATGGAGCGAGGAGCCGTGGAGATAGTCCAGGCAGATATAGGAAAATGCGGGGGCGTGACCGAATTTGTCAAGATAGCCGCGATGGCCGACGCCTACGGCCTGCCTGTCTGCCCGCATCACACAGAATACATTGACATACCACTGGTTGCAGCGGTTCCCAACGGGCTGTTCCACGAATATATCAGTGAATGGTTTGTCCCGATGGGGCAGGTCTTCGTTGACCCGATAAAGCCTGAGAACGGAGAAATCTCACCCTCGAGCAGGTCTGGCTTCGGGATAGAACTTAACGAGGAAGCTATCGAGGGGTTGAAGGACAAGCCAGCTCCTGAGAAGCTCAGTCACCCGGTTAAGAAAGGATGGCGCTGGCCACCCTATCTATAGGGACCATCTTCACCAGCTACTCCTTCAATGCTGTTAAATCTTATTAGCGGTCCACGAAAGGGCACTAAATTCTATTTAATTTATATAATATAACCATGGAACTAGCAGTTGCTGTTAAACCTCTTTCGCCACAGCATTATTGTGCCAGCCAGGATAGAAGCTACTATGGCAAACCATGGTAATATCACTGATAGGGGGTTAACCGGGTATGCCTCGCCACCCACGCCTATGGTATATGGGTGGATGTAGTTGACCTTCGTCCTGGCTGTTTCACAACCGGTTACATTAGAACTTGAACTAAGCGTTACCGTATAGGGTCCTGGTTTTGTGTAGATATGTAGCGGATTTTCCTCGCTACTGCTGCTTCCATCACCGAAGTCCCAGCTAAAGGATGTACAACCGCCGGTAGTTTCATTGGTAAATTGTACCTCTAAAGGGGGTTGCGCCTGTCGTCGGGGTCGCGGAAAATTGAAGGCACGTTTCGGGAATAGTGAGTTTTACGTCGTCTATCAACAGTCCACTGTCACAACAATCGTCCTCCTGGTCGGCAACCAGAAACTCGAGGGTGTATGTACCTGCAGAACTTATGATATATGAGAAATGCTGAAAATCAGTCCTGCCTTCATCGAATTCACTGCCATCAGTCGGACCTGAACTGCTGACATTGTATGCCTGTCCATCTAGGGTGGGGACGTCTTCAAAGGGTGATACATAAGGAGCAGTAGAATTTCCAGGTACGCTGCCATGCAGGATGTCTGTTCCACCAAGAGTGACCATAAAGAAGTCATCGAATACTTCATTGGGTTCACAGGTAAGGAAACTCCAGTCAAAACTCAATGTAGCAGGTACTTCATATACAGAAAGTTCGAAAGTTTGAGCTAAGGAAGCAATATCATAATCATTGTCGCCATTCCCATCTATGTCAATACCCCCGTTACCAAAGCCAGAATTACCTGCGGATGCTCTTTCGCTGCTCCCCTGGTCAGCTTTAACAGCTTCATTACTACTGTGGGAAGTCAACAGTACAAACCAACTCCCCTCAGTTGGAGAAACTGCAGGGATAAAATTGCCTGCCTGCAGCGCCTCGACGGTCCCGTTGGTACTGCCAACCGTCCAGCCTGACAGGTCGCCGTTCTCGAATCCACCGTTTACTATTTTTGGTGAGTCAGCCCCTACCATTGTTGCCAGTGGCAACGTTATTAAAGCAAGACAAAGAAGTAAGGCAACTATGATATTCAGTGGATTTCTGATAAGGCTTGTTCTCATACTGATACCTCCAATACGATTAGAGAGTGCTGGCATCAAAGATACCATAGAGACAAGGCTGATACAATACCTGTTACCGGCTTTTTTCTGGTGCCGACTAATAAAGTTGCGTTGGGATGATTGCTAATCGTATCTCTGGTATTTTCAGAGTGTTACGGTTTTAGCAATCACTCTACCGATATCCTGTAGTATGATTGACCTGTCCTTTTCATTCTACTTTCCTGTGTCGATATAAATTTTGGCTGGATGTTCGGGAGGAGGGTTTGCGCCGGCGGTGAAATTCAATGTAGTGATTTCGTCAGCGATAACTGTCACAGTCTCCAGTCCTATCTGGTATCCCGTCACATCATAGAATTCTACTTCCCATTTACCGGTGAATACATTATCGATACTGTAATATCCGTCTTCACCGGTCTTTAATAATACGCCGGGATAACCGATATGCTCAGCACGAATTATAGCCCCGGCAACAGGATTGCCATCCTTATCAAATACTCTGCCTTCGATGTTGCCACGGCTTTCTTCACAGCCGGCAGCTATACCAGCCACCATTATCGACAGCGTTAGTAACAGTAGTATGAGGCCGTATCTTTTTTTTACTGAATCTAACATTCTGGTTTCCAGTTCTCCTGGAGCTAAGTCTATCAGTGACTGCCATGAGAGACAAACTTCAATTCATCACATTAGCAGGAGGGATTTTGGGTATGTTAATACTAATTGGAAGTTGACTAAAATCAACCTGAGATGAACCGAATTTTACAGCCTGAGGACAAGCTACTCCAGCGGTATCTTGAACTCCCAGGGTCCTTCCCAATTATCGCCGAGCCTTGTTATTATGAAAGTCAACTCCCTGCTGCCCTTCGGTATCGGACTGAGGTCCGGATGGTCCCAGCTATGCCTCATTCCCTCGTCGAGAAAGCGGATTCCCGACCACCCTATGTCTCTTACAGGACCTCCATCGAGGCGATACCCGGCATAGGCATGAAGCATCATAAACTGTGGTGCTGCCAGAGACCCCGGACTTTGGGGTGGGCTATAGTCCCGCGGGATATTGAAAGCATAGAATTTCGCACCCGAGGCGGTCAGTTCTATCTTCTCCAGAGTGAAGCTAATACTGTTTACCGTTCGGGATTCATTTACCTCGATGTCCTTCTCCATCACCCCATCAGTTGGCAGTATTAGCACCTGGACCAATCTGCCGAAGCCCAGTGACATCGAGCGGTCTCCCAGTCGAACATCTCCGAGTTTGAGATGATAATAACCATAATCCACCTGTTGCCCCTGGTCGTCACGCTGGTCCCAGGTCAACGTATAATTGACCACTTCACCCGGCTCCAGGGACTTGCTACCCGCTCCTGCCGAGAATGAGCGAACCGGCTCAGAAGGTCTCGGACGCATTATTTCAATAAGCGGAGGAAAGGGGTCGAGTTGGAAGGGCTCGTCCATAACATTATTAAAGGAAAAGTCGATTACTATATCTTCACCAGGCAGATAAGAGTCCTTATCTATACTAGCATCAGCTTCTATGAATCTCATCGGCCCTGGAGCATGGGTTGGTGTTGGTACTGGTATTGGAGCAGGTACAGGTGTTGGTGCCGGAGCTGGTACAGGCATGGGTACTTCCGGCGGTGCCTGACCGACTCCTCCAAACTGCCAGATAACAGCTATCGCAGCTATAACAACGACCGCGGCCGTAACTGTGGCTACCTGCCACGTCTTGCCTGTCAGTAGTCTATGCAAGCCACTGAGCCAGCTATCCTTTTTCTCCAAGCGTGCCTGTACTTTTTCCCATGCCTGTGGGGAAGGGGATACCTCTTCAGAGGTGACCTTCAGTGCATTGCGTAAACCGGACTGTGTAGCTGACAACTCTTCTAATTCGGCACGGCACTGCGGGCACCTGTGCAGGTGTGCTTCTATATTAGCCCTCTCTTCCATTGAGACCTCGCCGTCGAGATAGGCAATTAAGAGCTCATATATATCTTTACAGTTCATTTCCTCTTCCGTCATGCCTCTGCCTCCCCCGGGCTCATCTGTTCTTTCAGATATCGGAGAGATTTGTTGAGCCGGGACTTTACGGTACCCAGTGGTATCTCCAGTACCTCCGCAATCTCCTGGTAAGCAAGGTCGTTAAAATATCTAAGCACCAGCACTGATCGATGCTTTGTGTCCAGGGCATCCATTGCTCTTAGCAGTCGCTCGTATTCAAGCTTGTTGACCAGTATTTCATCAGGCTGAGAGTGACTCATGTCCGGCAGGTCAACCTCTTTTTCTTCCAACGATACGGTGATTGGCATTTTACCCGACTTCTTTTTTAGACACTGGTTGACAGTGATACGGTGGAGCCAGGTGGAGAGTTTTCCTTTACTCGAATCGTAGGTATGCCGCGATTTCCACACGGAAATAAACACCTCCTGTAAGGCGTCCTCGGCTGTCTCCTTGCTGCCGGTGATGAGGTAAGCTGTCCTGTAGACCAGCTTCTGGTAATGCCGGAAAAGCGTTTCAAAGGCAGCTACATCGCCTGTTTGCCAATTCTCAATTAAATCTGGCATCATCTTCTATTAGTAGTATAGACTTTTTATATCAGAAAAGTTCATTTTCCCGAGCTGAATATAACGCTGTAAATGAAGTTCAGGGCAAGAACCGGGGTGATACCGGACATAAGGAACGGGCCTTGCACGAAGCCTCACAACAGGAAACTAATCTGCTTTTGCTGCTATATCGTAAGCTACCTGCATGTTGACGCTAATCTCAACTTCACCGGGGCTTATAGGTGGCGATTCGGTTACTACTGTTGGCGTTGGTGCAGGGGTAGGCATAGCCCCCATGCCATAGCTGATGTAGTTATACAGAGAAGAAGAACTGCTTTCGGTAATGTATGTTGCATCACCGAGATTCAAGCCGGCAAGGTTGGCTATTTTCTCTGCTTTGCTCTTTGCATCGGTCATTGCCTGTTCCCGCGCTTCGTCATAGTAGGCTGTTGGATCGTCCACAGAGAAGTTCAGGTCGTCGATACGGGTATAATCGCCGCCGGCTGCTACTACGGCATCGATGACATCACCGGTTTTCTCCAGGTCTCTTATCTTGGCGATAACATCATTGGTTACCCGGTAACCAACGACTATCTCATCCTGCAGCATATCATCCCAGCGTGTCCTCTGGCGGATGCGGAAGTTCTGTGTCTGAATGTCATTCTCAGCCACGCCGCTATCAGCCAGCGCTGTCATTACCTTTTCCATCGCTTGAGAAGCTTTTGCCTTCGCCTCAGCAACGCTTATCTCCTGAGCCTCGATCCCTAGCTGAAGCAGGGCGATGTCAGGAGTTACGGTTACTTTTCCGGTACCACTGACCCATATACCCTCTGTCTGTGTGTTGAGAGATATGCTTACTTCCGGGACCTCCGTTGTAGCTGCGGGTGTAGTC
>CAYVML010000002.1:0-3781 GCA_964452475.1 uncultured Dehalococcoidales bacterium | reverse complement strand
TGCTGCTACTACATCCCGTAGTGCCGACTGCCAGCAATACTGCTATCAGCATCAGACTGAAAATGACGGTGATTCTTTTTTTCATGATAACCTCCTGAAATTGATTGATAATATCAAATACATTTGTCATTATTATGTTATCTTTACATTGCCTTCCTCCGATATACTCGTCTATATTATATATAGGTGGTTAAGGGCAAAAAGGTTCACTTTGCTATTGAGGTTCTGAAATCATTCACCAGAATGGACATGCGTACTCGAAATGCTGAATTGATATGCGCCTTGCCGGAGAAGACAAATTCGAAGATACTTCAGAAACTGGTTGCGGTATTTTCGCAATAGATATCACCTTCGCTGAATGACGCGAGGCGAGCAGAGGATACGGTAATACGAGACAATAATTTTGGCTCGATTGTTGTGTTGCAGAAAAGGAGCTACATACAGGCGATTCCTGTGGAGCTATCGTCTCATCTTGGCAGGGTTCCAGGGATGCTCCCTGAGAGCCTGCTCGTTCAATTCGGTTCCCCAACCCGGCCCTTCAGGGGTGGTCATATAGCCGTCGATAATCTCAGGTGTCCGGGTCACCAGTCCGTCCTTCCAGGGCACGTCATCGATCTCTATCTCCATGATACGCACGTTGGGCAGCACGGCGCAGAGGCTGGCGCTGATAAAGGTGGAAAGATGGCTGTAGTAGTTATGAGGGGCAACGTTCAACTGGTATACCTCGGCGAGGTCACCTATTTTCTTTGACTGGCTGAAGCCGTTCCAGGGAGTGTCTATCATAAAGGTATCGGCTGCGTGGAGCTGGAAGTAGGGGATGTACTCCCGCATGGCGAACAGGTTTTCGCCGGTGCATATCTTCGTGCTGGTTGACTGCTTTATTTGCAGGATGGCTTCGGGATTGTACATATCCAGCTCAAGCCACAGCAGCTTGAATTGTTCCAGCAGTTTAGCGATGCGCATGCAGCCTTCGGGCTTGAAGTTGAAGTTAAGGTCGAGGCAGATGTCGACATCCTTGCCGACCGCATCTCGGAAGCTGCCTATCAGCTTTTCTATGTGGTTGAGCAGGGAAACCGAGGCTACCTGGTCGGTGCTGCCTGGTCCTCCGCCAAATCCCCCGAAGTGAGCTGTGGCTGGGTCGCCCGGGAAAACGATGTTTGTTTTCAGGGCGGTGAAACCACTCTTCGCTACCTCTTTGCCAAGGTTCTCGATGTCTTTCATAGTCCTGATGGGCGGCGTGCCATATAAGTCGCCAGCGAATACCCTGGCTGTTCCGCAGTGGGTCCAGTATAGTCTTACACTGTCTCTAAGTGGACCGCCAAACAGTTCGACGACCGAAATACCGAGGGCTTTTGCTTTCAGGTCGACCATCGCCAGTTCCAGCCCTGCCATCGCCTTGGCGGCGACGCCTCCCAGTCCCTGGCGCATTCGCCGCTTCATGTCCCAGTAGCGCATCTCGAAGGCTCGAGGGTCTTTACCGAGCAGGAATGGCTTCAGGTCCTCGATAGCGCCGACGACCGCCAGGGGTGTCCTTACGTCGCTGCACTCGCCGTAGCCGGTGATGCCGTCATCCGTCTCGATTTTGGTATAGATCCACGGACGCCAGCCACCATCCACCAGAAATGAATCGATATTCGCTATCTTCATTGCAGTTCCCTCCACTCCGTATATTTTAGCTGAGAGTATAGCAAAAACAGGAAGGCATTGAATCGTAATTCCTGTGAATGCAGGAACCTGTTAATTCGTTTAGTATGATAGGCTGGTGTGGATACCCTCCTTCGCGGGTATGATAGCTGGTGTATATCATTCCCTCATATTTAATACTTCTGGAGAAGACCTTCTAGAGAAGCTAAAGTAAAAACAATATATGCTTATAGCTGTGATAAAATGTATTGCCTTCAAGCTGGTAAATGTTGTTGAAGCCTGTACTCTGAAGAGGTACAATTGTAATCAGTATGAGTACACCAATGGGAAAGGATAACATTTCGTCTATCCTCTTTCACAGGGCTCGACAGGCAATCTTAGCTCTGCTTTACGGTCATGCTGAAGAGCCATTTTATCTACGTCAGATAGTGAGAACTGCTGGCATTGGCATAGGCTCGGCGCAGCGGGAGCTGAAAATGCTCACCGATGCCGGGATAATCATTCGTGAACAGAAGGGAAAACAGGTCTATTACCGGGCTAATTTGGATTGCCCTTTTTTTAACGAACTGAAAAGAATCATACAGGGGGTAACCAAACATAAAACTAGGCTACACGACGTAGCAGCCATTTCTGATGAATACTCCCAAAGGCGGGAACCAGTGGCCAGAAACAGAAATATAACGGTCCCGAAAGCCAGGGTTGCCGCATTCTGCGAACAGCATCATATTCGTTATCTGTATCTGTTTGGTTCAGTCATACGCGAGGATTTCCGTCCTGATAACGATATAGATATTCTGGTAGAGTTTGAACCAGGGCATATACCCGGTTATTTCAGCATATTTGATATGGAACAGGAACTGTCCCCTATATTTGGGGGACGCAAGATAGACCTCAGAACGCCGAAAGAGCTTAGTCGATATTCCAGGGAAGAAATAATTTCTACTGCGGAGCTGCATTATGCGCAGCAATGACCTGATTCGTTTACGTCATATTGTTGATGCGGCGAATGAGGCAGTTGATTTCTCGAGAGCTTACTCGCAGGAGGAATTATTTGCCAACAGAATGCTGCAATTAGCACTTGTCAGACTGCTGGAAATCATAGGAGAAGCAGCCGGTAGAATTTCAAGAGAATGTCGTACCGCTTATCCCGAAATTAGCTGGCAAAAAATGGCCGGGCTGCAGCACCGTCTGGCACATGGGTTTTTTGACATTGACCTCGATGTTGTCTGGCAGACAATAACCGGTGACCTGCCGCCATTGCTCAGCCAGCTGGAACACATTATTTCAGAAGAGGAGTAGCATTGCCATCACATGACATAACACACCGCAGTGGTGAGAAGTTAGTCGCCGTCCCCATGTAATTCCTGCGGAAGCAGGAATCTACCCTCTTCTAATAGAGACGAATCTTTGGTAGCTGACATATACTCAGAGAAGGATGAGGCTGGTAATTTCCGTCTTTTGGAGAGCATGTCAGCCCAGATTTTATCAGCCTCCTCTAAATCTACAAGATTCATTTCGTAAGCTTGATACATTACGTCGGCTGTTGTCAACAAGCGCTTCTTATTTTGAATACAGAAATCTTTGACGTCAGAAAGGTTGTTACTTGCCAGAACACCATCGTGTTGTGTTAAATATGCCATGCAGGATGCCTCTCCAGACCCGTATCTGCCGGTCTCCAGAAATTTAGCTAATTGAAGGGCTTCGGGAGAATCGGCAAACATCGCTTCGCTTTTTATGTGGCCGTTGCAGATTGAAAGCTTCACTCTTGATAAAAGGTGCGGCACTCTGCTCAGTTCCCCCAGGACTTCTTCCAGTATAATCATTCGCTTTGAATACAGGCCCTCTAATATATCCAGCCGGTTGACCCAGGCAAAACTGGATAAGAAATCCGCATCGAGAATGACGGGAGGCTCAGTCGACAATGTCTACTTCCTCTGCTATCCCCGTCACTTTTTCGAGCAAGTCAGCATCAGCTAAAATTTCCTCATACCTTGATTCCGTGATAAGGTTTTTCTGCAAAGCCTCACTCGCCTTTTCGGCATAGTCTGATATTATTATTTTGTCATCGGTGGGCTTGTATAGGTCGGTATTTTTACCCAGTGAGCTGGCGCTCTGGATGATATTAACGCAATACTTA
>CAYVML010000001.1:0-30234 GCA_964452475.1 uncultured Dehalococcoidales bacterium | reverse complement strand
TTTCGCCTTGGGTTACTGGCTTGATATCTGGGATTTGGTGTTTTCAAAACGAGGGGTAGCTTTCGGAGCCAGCTATACTGATATTCATGCCCAACTGCCAGCGCAATGGATACTTATAGTTGTAGTGCTGGTCTTCACCGTAATATTAATAGCTGCTTTTATAAAGCGCAGGCGTCGTTTGCTGATCTACGGCATTGCTATATGGTTGGTAGTCAGCATGGTAACAGGGGGAGTTGTACCCAGCCTGATGCAACGCTTCCAGGTGCAACCAAATGAATTTGCTTTGGAAAATCCCTATATTGAATACAATATCCAGGCTACCCGCGAGGCTTTTGCATTAAATCGTATTGAAGAACAATCGTTCCCTGCAGAGGAAATGCCAACCAGTTTGGATATCGCAGAAAACGAAGTTACGATTAATAATATAAGGCTCTGGGACCATCGAGCTCTAATTGATACATATAATCAAATCCAGGCCATACGGCTCTACTATGATTTTAATGATGTCGATGTCGATCGGTATTATATGGATGGCACATATCAACAGGTTATGCTATCAGCCAGGGAATTATCAGCAGAGAAGTTGGCTGGTGAGGCGCAAACATGGGTTAACCGGCGATTGCAGTTTACTCATGGCTATGGAGTTGCATTAAGCCCTGTTAATGAAATAAGCCCTGAGGGTTTACCTATTTTAAAAATAAAAGATATTCCTCCTGTTGGGGATATCCCTATAGATATACCACAGATTTACTTTGGAGAGAAAACGGATGAATATGTCATTGTAAATACGAATACCCAGGAATTCGATTATCCAATGGGGGACAGCAACATTTATGGGCAGTGGCAGGGGGAAGGGGGTGTTAGTATTGGAAGTTTGCTCCGGCGGGCCATTTATGCCTGGCAGTTTAGCGATTTCAATATACTCATTAGTGCTGAGATGACTGCTGACAGTCGGATCCTGTATTATCGAAATATTTACGACAGAGTAAAACATCTGGCACCATTTCTACAACTGGATGGGGATCCATATATGGTGATTATAGATGGGCGACTGTTTTGGGTACAGGATGCCTATACAACTACCACAAACTATCCCTATTCTGAGCCTATTGAAAGTAAAATAAATTATATTCGCAACAGCGTCAAAGTGGTCATAGATGCCTATGAAGGCAATGTCACCTTCTATATTTCAGATCCTGGTGATGCGCTGATACAGACCTATAAGGCCATCTTCCCGGAGTTATTCATTCCTGCAGAACAGATGCCTGAGGAGTTACGTCAACATATCCGTTATCCCGAGGGCATGTTTGCCATTCAAGCATCAGTGTATCAGAACTACCACATGCAAGATGCCCAGGTGTTCTACAATAAAGAAGACCTGTGGACTTTCCCCAAAGAGGTATATTCCGGGGCAGAACAGAGAATGGAACCTTATTACGCTATTATGCATCTGCCTGAAGAAGACAAGGAGGAGTTTCTTCTCATACTGCCATTTACACCGGTCAATAAGAATAATACTGTTGGCTGGCTGGCTGCTCGTTGTGATGGAGAGAATTATGGGAAGTTACTTGCCTATATCTTCCCTAAGGATAAATTAGTATATGGCCCGAGCCAGATAGAGAATAGAATTCAACAGGACACCATTATAACTGAGCAGCTTGCCCTTTGGGGACGTGGCGGATCCCGCGTTATACGTGGAAATCTGTTAATGATACCGCTGGGTGCCTCCAATCTCTTTATAGAACCAGTATTTCTCCAGGCGGAGGCAGGGGGACTCCCTGAGCTGAAACGTGTTATCGTAGCTGCTGGAGACAAGATTGTTATGGAACGGACATTAAGGGAAAGCCTTACTGCGATATTTGGGACAGAAACAATCCCAACAGAACCTGGAGAAGAACCAGTGGAACCGGGGGTGCAGGTAGCTCCTGATATAGCTAGTTTGATTGCTCAGGCCCAACAGCACTACAGCAAGGCTCAAGACTACCTTAAGGAGGGAGACTGGGCTGGTTATGGTAATGAACTGGAGACCTTGAAAGAAGTACTCGACCAATTGGCGCGGATTGCCGCCGAATAAAAAATATAACACTTTCGAATAATAGGAGAAGGAAGTATGGCTGAACAAAAAATACATGGTGGTTATACCGGTAAAATTCTGAGGGTGAACCTGTCCAATGGTGATATCTCTGTTGAAAAACCTGGCGATAAATTCTATCGCAGGTATTTTGGTGGGACTGCACTTATAGGCTATTATCTGCTCAAGGAATTAAAACCTGGTATTGACCCTCTGGGACCAGATAATAAGCTTATCTGGTCGGCTGGTGTAATTACTGGCGTCCCATGTGGGGGGTGTGGGCGTAGCGCGGTGGGCTCTAAATCTCCTCTTACCAATGGGTGGGGGGATTCTCAGGGAGGAGGATTCTGGCCCGCAGAATTAAAGCGAGCTGGTTGGGATGCCATAATTATTGAAGGAAAAGCTGACAAGCCAGTTTATCTCTGGATTCAGGATGATAAGGTGGAGATACGAGATGCATCCCATCTCTGGGGGCAGGAAACAAAAGAAACAGAAAAACAAATCCAGGAGGAATTGGGCGATGGAAAGGTGCGTGTTGCACAGATTGGCCCGGCTGGAGAGAAACTTATTCGAATTGCAAATATTGTAAATGACCTGACTCATTTCTATGGCCGTAATGGCCATGGTGCGGTTATGGGCTCTAAAAATCTAAAGGCCATCGCCGTTCGTGGGCACCAGCCTGTACCAGTTGTCGAACATGCAGGAGTACGTGAAATATCCAAATGGTTATCAGATAAATATATGCAATACATCGGGAGATACCATGACTATGGCACCGCTGGAGGACTACCGGCTTTGCAGGAGGCAGGTATATTACCTACACGCAATTTTAACGAAGGTCAATTTGAAGGATGGTCAGAGATATCGGGACAGAAAATGGCGGAAACCATACTCGTCGGGGCAGATACCTGCTATGCATGTCCTGTCAGATGTAAGCGAGTAGTAGAAGTTGGACCACCATACAACGTGGATCCAGCATACGGTGGACCGGAATATGAAACCTGTGCAGCCTTTGGCTCACTTTGTGGCATCAGTGATTTGAAGGCTATCGCAAGGGCAAGTCAGATATGCGCAGCACAGGGATTAGACAGTATTGGTTGTGGGGTTTCCATCGCTTTTGCCATGGAATGCTTTGAAAATGGTATTCTGACCGTAAAAGATACTGGAGGGATAAAACTAGAGTTTGGCAATACCGAGGCCATGATGAAGATGTTGCAAATGATCGCCGATAGAAAGGGATTGGGAGATATCCTCGCAGAAGGAACCAAACGAGCAGCTGAAAAGATAGGTAATGGCGCTGCTCAGTATGCCATGCAGGTAAAAGGCCAGGAATTACCGATGCATGAACCTAAAGGCAAGGTGGGTATGGGTATAGGGTATGCCCTTTCGCCCACGGGTGGAGACCATATGCACAACATCCATGATGTCCTGTTTACCACTGACGGTCAGGGAATGATGGACTTAGCTAACGAATGGGGCATAATCAACCCGTTACCAGCCCGTGAACTTAGCCCGGCGAAAGTGCGACTATTTCGATACTGGGTCAATTGGAGGCACTTCCAGAATTCGGCGATTATATGCATGTTTCCACCCTTCAGACCCCATCACATAGCGAAGCTAATAAGCAGCGTCACTGGTTGGAACATGAGTGTTTTTGAACTTATGAAAGTTGGAGAGCGTGCACTCGCTCTTACTAGGATATTCAATGCTAGAGAAGGTTATACTGCTGAGGATGATGTTATACCTGATCGTCTTTACCAGGCATTTACCAGTGGACCATTGAAGGGTAAAGGAATAGATAAAAAAGCAATGCAACAGGCTTTAGAAACGTACTATGGTATGGCAGGTTGGGATACTAAACAAGCGGTACCGACAATGGCTAAATTGCAGGAACTTGATATTGAATGGGTTGCCGAGGAGCTAAGTAAATCTTCAAGGCAAGTATTATTTGCTGGCAATAATAGCAGAAGGTAGTTATTTTGATTTTTATTAGCGATAACTTTATACTACTATATATTAAAACATGTAACCTTGGTTATGTGGTTTAATTGATACAACACTACACTATCTATAATATTCTAAACATTAAAAGGAGGGGAAAACGGTGGCAGAGCAAAAACAAAAAGGATATACCGGCAAGATTCTTCGAGTTAACCTATCGAGCGGGAGCATTTCTATCGATAAACAAGATGACAAGTTTTACCGAAGGTATTTCGGGGGGACAGCGCTTATAGGTTATTACCTGTTAAAGGAGTTAAAACCAGGCATTGATCCTTTAGGCCCAGAAAACAAGCTTATCTTCTCTGCTGGTGTAATAACGGGAGCTCCCTATGGTGGTAGTGGACGAAGTGGGGTGGGCTCGAAATCTCCGCTTACTAATGGGTGGGGCGACTCACAGTCTGGTGGTTTTTGGCCAGCGGAATTAAAGCGTGCTGGCTGGGACGCTATCATTATAGAGGGGAAGGCTGATAAACCAGTATATCTGTGGATTAATGATGATAAGGTGGAAATTCGAGATGCCTCCCATCTGGTAGGAAAAACTACAGGGGATGCACAAAGCCAGATACAGGAAGAGCTAGGAGATAAGAGAGTTAGGGTAGCGCAAATTGGACCGGCAGGAGAAAAGTTAGTACGAATTGCAGGTATCTGTAATGACCTGACCCATTTTTATGGGCGCAATGGACGTGGTGCGGTTATGGGCTCAAAAAAACTCAGGGCTATAGCAGTGCGAGGACATCAGAATCTGCCTCTAGCAGATTCTGATAAGGTTCGTGAACTTGCCAAGTGGTTAACTGATAACAAAGATCTTTATAAAGGTATGACAGACAATGGTACTTCTAATGGTATCCCCGGATTACAAGAAGGCGGTATCTTACCGACCCGTAACTTCCAGGAAGGCCAGTTCGATGGGTATATGGATATCGCTGGCGAGACGATGACCAAGACCATTCTTTCCGGCAGAGATAACTGTTATGCCTGCCCAGTTTATTGTAAACGAGAGGTTACGGTAGCTGAGGAACCATATAATGTAGATCCTCTTTATGGGGGACCGGAATATGAGACGCTTGCATCCTTGGGTTCATTGTGCGGAGTAAGAGATATAAAGGCCATAGCCAAGGGTAACCAGATTTGCCAATCATATGGCCTGGATACCATTGCGACAGGGACCTGTATTGCTTTTGCCATGGAGTGCTTTGAGAATGGCATTCTCACTACCATTGATACCAATGGAATAGAGCTGAAATTCGGCAATGCAGAAGCAATGATGAAGATGGTGCAGATGATTGCTGATAGAGAAGGACTGGGAGATATTCTCGCTGAGGGAGTGAAACGTGCTGCTGAGAAAATAGGGAAAGGTTCTATGAAATATGCTATGCAGATAAAAGGCCAGGAAGTGCCGATGCATGAACCAAGGGGTAAGGTAGGGCTTGGAATTGGATATGCTACCTCGCCTACGGGAGCTGATCATGTCCATAATATTCATGACGTTATGTTTGAAGCTGACGGTGCTGGAATGATGCCATGGGCGAATGAAATGGGAGTGCTCGATCCTCTATCCAGACTTGATTTTGGAGCTGCAAAAGTACGAATGACTCGATATTTTATCAACTGGAGGCATTTCCAGAACTGTGCCATTATTTGCATATTCCCACCATTCAGTCCGGGACAGACAGTTGAACTTGTCAATGCCTGTACTGGATGGAATACCAGCTTATTGGAGTTAATGAAAGTCGGAGAACGTGCCCTCGCAATGGCCAGGGCGTTCAATGCAAGGGAAGGATATCTAGCTAAAGATGATGTTCTACCAGAACGTTTCTATCATGCTTTTACAAAAGGTCCTCTTAAAGATAAACTTGTCATTACAGAGGAGAGTCTAAGAGAGGCATTACAGACATATTATGCCATGTCAGGGTGGGACCCTGTTTTGGCAACACCTACCCGGGAAAAATTGGAGGACCTGGATATAGAATGGGTTGCTGAGGAACTGAACAAAGCTGGCGTAAAGTTATAGACATCACTATCGAGTGGGGGAGGATATAGAACAGAAATAGGGAGGCTAGATATAGCCTCCCTATTATGGTTATTAAATAGCATATTTCAGGAGCCGTCATATTATTTGGCATGATATGTTTTAGAAATGGAAGTTGCTGGTGGAAGTGAACTCAGCTTGGAAATACTGAGGTGATGCTGGGAATCAACTTACTAATTACTAAAGAGAGGATAAGAGAATAATGAACGAATATGTTGCTATAGCTGAAAAAGCTGCACGTAATGCCGGGAGTTTTTTACTGAAGCAGCTTGATAAAACAAGGGAGATCTATTATAAGAGTGAAGACCATAAGAACCCGTTTTCTGAAGTCGATTTAGGAGCAGAAAAAATTATATTAACTACCATAAGCGATGCTTTCCCCGAGCATAGCTTTCTCTCTGAGGAAGGAGGTGGGAAAGAGAGTACGTCAGACTATAAGTGGGTAATTGATCCTTTAGATGGCACCATAAATTTCAATCATCATTTGCGGCATTTTGCCACCTCTATTTCACTACTGCACCGGGAGCAGATTATCACCGGGGTAATATATAACCCTAATACTGATGAAATGTTTAGTGCAGCACTGGGAGAAGGGGCATATCTTAATGGAATAAAAATGCAGGCATCAGAAGTAGCTGTTCTCGAAGAAAGCCTGCTGGCCGTAGCTTTCCCATACGACCGTAAATCAGAGGCTTTTCGTAAAAGCGAGAAGAATTTTCTTCGTTTGCAAAGGGATAGCCAGGCAGTTCGGCGTGCAGGATCAGCGGCGCTGGATTTATTTAATGTAGCCTGTGGTAGGTATGATGGGTTTTGTGTGATAGGCGATAAATTATGGGATTATGCAGCAGGAATACTGCTGGTAACTGAAGCAGGTGGCATGGTTACTGATTTCAGGGGAAGTCCTTTTACTGTAAACAGTGCCAGGAATGAAGTTCTGGCGACGAATGGCAAGATACATGGGATAATGTTAAGGTGCTTTAAAGAAGAAAAGACCATATAACCCTTCACTAGATATTCCATGATAAAATCTCTGATATGAGCTTATGTTTCTTGAGCCTTTTTAAGTCTTGAAAAATCCTTTTCATATTTCTCAAGCAGTCCGTCATCAGCAAAGCTGAAGTACTTGTTATCACCTATTATAAGATGGTCCAGTACCTTAATTTGCATAATGGTGCTTGCAAATACCAAATCTCTGGTTATTTGTTTATCGTCTTCACTGGGTGTTGGATTCCCTGAGGGATGATTGTGAGCAAATATCAGCGCAGCAGCATTGTATTTAATTGCTTTTCCTACCACTTCCCTGGGGTAAACTGCGCTGGCAGACAGAGTGCCTTCAAAGAGGTCTTCTACTACCAGAATTTGGTTCTGCACATTTAGAAACATAACCTTAAATGTCTCTACCTTCAGATCTCTCATTGATAGATACAAATAATCGAAGACTTCCTTGGAAGACTTGCAGTAAGGCTTATCGACTGCCCTTTCTTTTAGCAACTGCTGTGATACATTCTCCATCAGTTTTATTGCAAAAATACTGGCAGGCCCAATTCCATGAATTGTTTTTAACTCTTCCTCAGAGGCGCTTAATACCCCTCGCAATGTTTTAAATTTCTGCATCGCCTCTTTCGCTATAGGTTTGCAGTCAATTCTTGTACGGCCCAGGGTCAATAGCATCTCTATGATTTCATAATCGTGAAATGCGCCGATTCCCGACTTTAGAAATTTCTTTCTTAATCTATCCCTGTGTTCCTTCTGGTTTTTATCTTCCGTCTCTTTCATTAGTCCTCAGGATAGCTACGATTCCGCCGAGGCTTCACCCTTCGATGCAGCTAAGATTAGAGGAATGAGGAATGCCCGTAGTTTGGTAATAACTTGAGAAAATTTAGCTCCTCTTTCCTCAAGGCCGGTCCTTCGGAGGAAAGCTTGCCATTGTGTGCTCTTGGCCTGATCCTGCGAAAACGCTTCGCTAAGGGCGATTGGCACGTTACTGGGTAGTTGAGTGCCGCGCCGTGTGAAGGTCGCTTTGATAGCCTCCACTAATGACGATCCGTCGAACGAAAACTGTGAGGCTAGTACCCAAAGGTCATAGAAATCCTTCATACGAGTATTTGCTATGCACAAGGCAACGATCGCTTGAAATTTCTTCGCGACAACTGTTTCACGTGGATATGCCCAGATTAGAGGAGCAGGGAAATCAAGGAGCGTTGGATATTCGATCTCCACTGCTTCAGGGCTCACTACGTCCCCAAAGCCTATGTCGATTTGCAAACTAATCTGCGCGTTTGCCAAACGCGACAGCAATTGCACACGGCAGCCCCCGTACTCCTGGTTTTCACGTATCTCACTTATTCGAATGCTACTCTCGTCAAATACAAGCCCATCTGGCTCGATATCAATAAGGCATATCTCCTGAAATATCTTCTTCAACGTTTGCTGGGACGAGTTTCCATACCCGAGTAGATCTAGATCTCTAGTAGTATGATAGATTCGATTAAACCAAACGGCGAAGAGCATCGTACCTTTAAGTACAAATCTATCAGCGTACGGGGATCGTACTATGCGGTACAGTAATCTCTCCAGCGCATAGCGCGTCAGAACGAGGTTAGAATCCTCACCTTTCTCTCTAGTTCGGATTAACAGTCGCTGGCGAACCGAGCTTGCAAGGTTGACAGGCTGTCTTTTTCTCATACGATAGCCTCAAGGTATGGTCTCATAACCTTCGCCACACGGCAAACCTGAGCGTAATATGACAGTTCGTCCATCGTACACTTTCGCATTCGGAAGCAGTCCCGGAGTGCCTCCAGTGATACATCAAGACCGATTTTGTTGCGGTACTTAAAACAGTCTACCACAGTCTTTGCTGGATTATATGCCTTGACTGCGACCCCTTCCATCTGTTTCTCTTCAACGCCTTCTGTCAGAGCTCTTCCCGAAAATCGGACAAATCGCATGGCTGGCCGGGTAACCAGCGGCAGCCGCGCCTTTCTTTCTATAGCCATCCATACTTCAAAGGGTGATTGCGTTGTCATTCCATGATATTGGAGCGCAGAGAGTAGACATATTACTCCATGGGGCACACGCTTGCATGCCTCGGCCAGGGTATGATGTTCAGTCGCCTCAAGATCAGCTATCACATAGAGTCCTCGTCCGACACGACGTAGCAGATTACGGTCATGCAGCCGACTGAGGTACACACGGGGGAGCCTATAGGTATCTAGGTCTCTTGGCCGAAGCACTCCCAGGCTTCTAGCAATTTCCAAGACTTGCTTTATTCGTTCTTGTTTCATCAGATACAATTATGTTACTAAACGTCGGCATTTGTCAATATCTGCCTACGATTTGTAACAACCTGAACCAGAGCCTTTGTCCTTCCTGCCCCCCCCTATTGTCCTTCCTGCGAAAACAGGAATCTACCCAGGTATTCACTACTGCGAATGCATTCCATTTTTAACCCACCAATTCTCTTAAGCAGTTATAGTCAGGCAGGTTTCACTTTGGGATTTCCTCGCATCTTTTATATGCATGGTTGCCTCTAAAGGCATGATTTTGGGTTCCGTTCCAAAGTTCTGGGGAAGGAACTAAATTCACTCCTCGTTCCATCATTCTGGCCATAGATTCAGAACGGAATCAGGAATAGACAAAAACAGTGGGGTAACTAAGCTGCTGCTTTCTAAAAACTGGTTCGTATGAAGTGATAGATTTGTTGGATAATCTAACTTAATAAGAGGGACAACTACTGGGGCAGGTCACTATGAATCGATGGCTAATTTACCTGCTCTGGCGCGGTTCTCCTTCTTTCCCTCACGTATCATAATACTTACAGCCTCAGGTCGAACCGAGAAATTTTTACATACTGCGCTAGTTATATCCTGTACAAGACCTCTTTTCTGGTCAATAGACCTGCCTTCATCTGCTACTACAATTATGAGTGGCATATTTCCCCTCCTTATTAAATTAGTCAACTATAACATACATACCCTTCGTACAATAGCAGTCGATTTGAATCGTCTAAAATCTAACTCAAGGGGAAGGTAACCACATCTATAATTTGATGACAGTCTTGCTTGGCCACTATATAAAAGAACCGGTCTGCTAGGCAAGTCAAGAGGACAGGGATATGGTGGGATGATTGATAGCCAATTATCTCAAAATACGGGGAAAGATTCGGCCAGTCTGGCTCATGTAAGTGCGGTATTCATCTCTAAATTTTTAAAGCATCATATGCTCTTCACGTCTTACCCTGACTGTATAGATAGGAATAATAATAACTAGACTGGCTAAGCCTGCGATCCAGTTATGTGTTAACAGTACCTGGGCGATTCCCCAAAAGCAGTGGGCTGAATACATAGGATGACGAATATGTTGGAAAATCCCACCAGTTATTAGCGTATGTGCTTAAAAAACGGCCATATCGGGTCTGGCGTATACAGACGTCAGGCGTACCGAAAAAAGTGTGGTCCTCATCAGCCTCACATTAATTCAGGCTTTATCCCCGGTTTGACCAGGATTTCCTCAAGAGCTAGGCGTGGTCGGAGAGGAGGTGTCTTACTGGCAGGATAGCCCACCGGTATTACAGCAACCGGTATTAACGTATCGGCTAGGCCGAAAAAACGGTTGAACTCGGCAGGATTCTCAAATCCCCCTACCCAGCAGGCGCTCAACCCAAACGCCACAGCCATCAACACCAGGTGCTCAATGGCAATATAGGTATTCGCCACCACTGGCGTAATCAATTGCGCGCGAGGTGGAACAGGTAAAGAGCCTCTATTAGCAATAAACTCAGGGTCAGCAAAACGTCCTGACAATGTGTTCGTAACTCCCGAGTCCACGAATTCCTGCCATCTCTTCTTCCTGGCTATATCGGAATATCGCTCTAAGTCACCGAAGCAGATAACTACTAACGGGGCTTCCTCTATAAACATCTGGCCCAAGCACATACGGCGGATTTGCTGTTTGATTTTCCCGTCTCTTACTACCAGAAAGCGCCACGGCTGACGATTGCTTGCTGAAGGTGCCAGCCTGGCTGCTTCCAGCATCTGTTCCACCATAGCCTCCGGGACATCGTCCGGTGCAAATTTGCGGATGCTGCGTCTTCCCTTTATTGCTTCCCACACGTTAAGCATATTCACCCTCCTTGTTATATTACTACCTGTTAATTATCGAGTTCTTAGTAACAGCAGGATAACCGGAAACAAAAGAAGCTAAAGCCACTTTCATGCGTGTAAATGTTGCGTGCTGTATTTAGCAAGTAAGGTATTAGAATCTTCTGTTGCATAAAATACTAACCTGCTCCTCAAAAACAAGTACGGATGAAGTGAGAGGTTTTTGGAGGGCAACCCACTGTAAGTGATATTATCGAAATGAATATCCCAGTTGTTGATTATGGATAATAAGGTATTCATCAGACGGGGAGTCACTACAACAATGCCCGAAGTGATAGCACCCTTGATGCCTCTTTTCTGTTGTTGGGATTCCCCCTCTATTAAGTCGAAAGATGGGCCTTAAGTGTCTCAAGATTTGATGGGTCGGGCTTAACATCGCCGTTTTCTATTTTAAGCATGAGATCCAGAATGAGCTGGTTAATTGGTGTAGGTACTCCAACCTCTTTGCCTTTCTGAACTATCACTCCATTGAGATATGTAACCTCAGTTCGTCTTCCCTTCATCACGTCTTGTAACAGTGACGGACGGCCTGGTGCCCCTAGTTTTTTTTGCATATCTTCTGCCGGAAGGGACCTCTTTGCCCAGATATCAGCCATCTTTTCTTTTAATTTTTTTATGCTCTCTGTGCTTGTGGCTATGCCGAACTCTTGGGCCGGAACTTTCTGTATCGGTTCCACGCTTATTCCCGATGCTAGACCAACCCGAACTGCTTCACTACCGGTTACTACTCTAATCAAATTATATGTATCTTTCTGCGCTGCGTCCAGGGAAGATAATGAGGGGCCAACGATACCCGCTAGAGAGTTGCCCATAGCGTTGATTACCAGTTTCGCCCAGCGAGCTCCCCAGATATTGGAGGTTGCTTCACTTTCCCCCACTGCCGAAAGTGCCTGAACAACTCCTTTCACTCGGTTGGTTATCAAGCCGGATAACTCGCCGACGGTAAAGCAATGCGTAATCGGATCAGTGCGAATTACGTGCCCCGGCTCATAAATTCCGGCACTGATTGTGGGAACACAGCCCACGGTACGATTGAAGCCTACGATGCTGGCAACTAGTTCATCATTCAGTGAATTCTGGACTGGCAAAATGAAACCAGTTGGTTTGAGGTATGGCTCGATTAGATAGGCAGACCACCTTGTATCATACGATTTCACGGATAGGTAAACGATGTCGAACATTTCCCGCAGGTTGTTAACATCGCTTAGCTGAATTGCTTTGGCCCGTACGGTGAACTCGCCGTTTAAGTCAGTTAGCTTCAAACCATCATTTCGGATTTTTTCGATGTGTGCCGCCCATTGGTCGATGAGTATCACATCGTGGCCATCTCTTATCAGGTAGGCTCCTATTGCGGCTCCTATTGCTCCGGCACCAAGTACTGCGATTCGCTCCTTCATTACATTACCCTCCCCCTATATTGAGTTAGTTTAATTAATAAACGGTAGAGAAATTTTTATAACGTAGTATAACGCACCAGGCGGAATTAAGAAAAACCGTGAATTAAATAATACCATCTGGTCTTACAGGTTTGTAGGTCGTGAGGGATTCGAACCCGCGGAACCCTGATTAAAAGTTCACCAGCTTATAATTACTTGAAAAATAATCCATTCCGTAGCTATATTAACTAAAACCACTCTTAACATTACGGAGTTACCTTAACCCCATAGTTTCTCATACATTAACCTGCGGATTCATTATCGAAAAGTGGTTCTTTGTCGTTTATAGTCATTGCCGAAAAAAGAGCAATGAGTGCAACAGCAGCAAAGATTAACCAGACGTTTTGATAACTGCCTTGTATATCAAACATCTTGCCTGCTATATACGGGCCAGCAATATTTCCAAGCATTCCCATACCAACGAGACAGCCGAAAATAGTGCCATACTGTCTGGTGCCAAATACCTGACGGGCGAAAGCCGGACGGGTTGCATTGAATCCCCCATACCCGACACCAAAAAGGGCCAGGAAGGTAATAACTCCAGCAATGGCAAAGGTCCCCACCATCTGGAATACCAGCAGCCCTAGAAAAACCATGGCAAACATTAACACCATCACCTTCTTCCTGCTCACTCTGTCGCCAAGCGCGCCGAATCCCATCCTGCCAAGTATACTCGCCAGCGGAATTCCCGATGCTCCAAAGCTAGCTATCGCCGTCGTCAGGCCGACATCGGTCAGATATGGCATAACATGAGTAACAACCGTACTGACCATCAAGTGATGGCATATGAACATGACAGCCATAAGCCAGAAGGTTCGTGTTCTCAATGCCTGTCGTATTGTAATACCATATTCTTTTATCTCAGCAGCGACCTTGCCCCCTGATGTCTCAGTCACGGGCACAGTATCGCCATCTGAAAGATACCCATACTGTTGCGGTTTATGTCTCAATAGCAGAGCAAGTGGCAGCACTATAATCAGTACACCGAAGGCCAGGCCCTGTACGGTGTCTCGCCATCCATGTGTATCCACCAACCGTGCCATCACGAACACCATCAGTCCACCTGCTCCAAAACCACAACTGACAATGCTCATTGCCAGACCAACCTTTCTACGAAACCAGTTAGAGATGCCAGTCATCAAAACAGTTATACTGCAGGCGCTCATTGCAACGGCGATAAGCGAGAATGATATATAAAAGCCAGCAAGGGAATTTATACGGCTCAGCATAAATAGACCAAGAGCTGTAAGAAAACCACCGATAAAGACGATACGACGCGGCCCCCAGCGATCAATCAGTATTCCTACGACTGGTGCCAGTAGTCCTGATTCAACTCCACGAAGCGAGGCAGCCAGCGATACCTGGGCATAGCTCCAACTGAACTCCTCTACAATCGGCCTGAAGATGGTGGTAAATCCGTAGAATACAGTTCCTACCACGTAGAAGCTAATGATAAAGGATGCAGCTACTATGTACCAGCCATAGAAAGGGTGGAAGAGTTTGAAGGAACTAGGCATTTGCCTGCTATTCTAGCACGAATCTGTGAGGGACTTTAAAAGAGCTTTTACAGATATAATACGGTCTCCTGAAACTAGTCTGGCAGTAATGACGGATTGGGGATCACGTCAGCTGGTAAAGCAGGTCAGAAATAACACTGCAAAAGGAGAATCATCTGCAGATAACTTTGATTTTTGATTACTTTCTGCAGAAGAAATAAAATTTATAATACAGTTATCTATCGGTTACTAGCCGGTTTGGCAAGCCTAATATTATCTAGTTGTAGCGTCAGTATAAATAATGAAGATCATTAAACCTCCTCGTATATTTTATGGGTACTATATAGTAGTCGCATTTATTCCCATACTTGCTGTTATCCACGGTTTTCAATTTAGTTATGGGGTCTTCTTTATCCAGTTGCTTGAGGAGTTTCAATGTTCGAGGGCGGCTATCTCAGGCGCCTATTCGATAGGTTTCCTTATTAGCGGTCTTAGCGCTATCGTTCTCGGTCGGCTCAGCGACAGGATTGGTCCGCGTGTAATACTTACCGTTGCTGGCATCATAGCCGGTTTGGGGTATTTCCTGATGTCACAGATGACTTCTCTCTGGCAGATTTACCTGTTCTATGGCCTGATTGTTAGCATGTGGGCACTACCTGCCGATGTTATTTCTCTCTCCACCATTGCCCGTTGGTTTGTGAAACGAAGGGGATTCGCTGGCGGCTTGGCGAAGGCCGGATCAGGACTGGGGATTATGCTTATCCCTCTATTAATTAGCTACCTCATCAATACACAGGGATGGCGAATGACATATCTAATCATCAGCATAATTCTTGTCGCCTGTGTTGTTCCATTAAGCCAGTTTCTTCGAAGAGACCCTTCAATGAAAGGGCTGACACCTTATGGAATGGAGCAGGGGGAAACGTCTGATTCAATAAAGGGTGGGTACTCTTTACAGGAGGCATCGCGTACGAGACAGTTCTGGATGCTCTGTATTGCTATGTCCACCATTCAGTTCGTTGTCAATAGCCTGCTGGTACATATCGCACCTCATGCGATAGATTTGGGAGTATCAATTTCCAGGGGATCGCAGCTTATTTCTATTCTTGGAGCCGTGAGTATCGTTGGCAGGATTAGTGTCCCCACCTTGGGTGATAGAATCGGCCTGCACAGAGTGCTACTTGGCTGTTTCATGCTGGCACTGATTGCGCTATTGTGGCTTTACTTCGCCAATGAGTATTGGCAGCTTGTCATTTTCGTCCTTATATATGGTTTTAGCCATGGTGGTTTTTTTTCACTAATGTCTCCACTTCTGGCGGAGATGTTTAGCACAAAAGCTCTCGGCTCTCTTTTTGGCATCCTCACCTTCTGTGGAACCCTCGGTGGTGCAGTAGGACCATTTGTCCTCGGATTAATATTTGACAACACAGGTAGCTATGAAATGGCATTCCTTATCCTGATTGGCATTATAATAGCCGGGTTTTTTCTTGTCTTGTTCATCAAACCGATGAGAAAAAAACAAGTGCTGGAAATAGCATAATAATGCTAAACTATCGAAAAGATAAGCAAAGACTTCCCTCCTCCTATCCATAGATTCAGAATGGAACCCCCCATGGTCTTTTAACAGGAAGGCGAGATAGGTCAGGAATAACTATTACTTTCTAGCCTATTTGTTATACATAGCGCATCCTGTCCGAACAACGGAGTTTCCCTTACTCTTCGCCATTTTAACCAATCAAGGATAATATTATATACTTTCGCTAAGATTGAAAGAACACAGGAGTAACTTTTGCCATATTATTACATCTGGACCATCGGCTGCCAGATGAACAAAGCAGAATCACAGCAGATAGCCAGCTATCTGGACTCAACAGGTTATCAGAATGCAGACAACTTCAGGGATGCTGACCTGGTAGTGCTCAATACCTGTGTGGTACGGCAGAGTGCGGAAAACAAAGTTTTAGGTACGCTGGGACTTTTGAAAGGGCTAAAGGATGAAAAACCAAATCTATCTGTATTGGTTACCGGCTGTTTTGTTGCACCTCGTATCGAGGAATTGAAAAAACAATTTCCACAGGTAGACCTTTTCTTTAGACCTGGAGATTTTTCGGTTTTAATAGAGTGGCTTGAAAGACAAGGCGTTAATTCAATTACTAATCTTCAACATATAAGAACCAGTGAAAGAAAACGTCCGATATCTGTTCCAGTACCCATTATTCAAGGTTGTAATAACTTCTGCTCTTACTGTATTGTCCCATACAGGAGAGGCAGGGAAATCAGCCATCCTCTCAGAGAAATAACAGCTGAAGTTAATAGCCTGGTTGAAGAAGGGATAAAGGAGGTAACTCTATTAGGACAGAATGTCAATTCTTATGGACATGACTTGCCGGGGCAACCTGATTTGGCTGATCTGCTGGATGAATTAAACAACATTGCTGGGTTAGCCAGAATTCGCTTTTTAACCAATCATCCCAAGGATGTGACTTTGAAACTTATAAAAACCATGAACTCTCTTGATAAAGTTTGTGAACACCTTAACCTTGCTGCCCAGTCAGGAGATGACATAATACTTAAAGCTATGAGACGTGGATATACCGTTGAATATTTTCGCGAGTTGGTGAATACCATCCGGCAGTATATCCCACAAATCTCTTTGAGTACAGACATCATTGTTGGATTTCCAGGGGAAAGCGATGAACAATTTGAACATACATATTCTCTACTTGAAGATATTGCTTTTGACATGGTACATGTAGCAGTCTACTCTCCCAGGCCCGGCACTTTAGCATGGCGAAAGTATAAAGATGATATTCCTGTGGAAGTAAAGAAGAAGAGGTTCAATAAGATTGAACAGCTTCAGGAATATATTGCAGGCGAAAAAAATTCTTCCTATCAAGGGAAAATTGTCAAGGTTCTTGTAGAAGGTAAGAAAAAAGGGAAATGGTATGGACGAAGCAGAAATGATAAGCTAACCTTCTTTGAAGAGGAGAGTGATTGTGAAGGGAAAATCCTTGCAGTCAAAGTCGAGAAAAGCAGTCCTTGGGCGCTGCAAGGGAAAGTCAGGTATAATAACTAGTTAAAGGAAGGAGGAATATTATGGAGTTCTTTACTGAAGGTATGGGAGGGACTATTGTTTTCCTTGTGTTAATGTTTGGCATGGTGTATTTCGTACTTATTAGACCACAACGTAAGAGACAGAAGGAACATGAGGAATTAACCAGAGAGCTAAAGAAAGGGAATAAAGTGCGCACTGCAGGGGGGATATATGGAGTGTTGGAAAGCATTGGAGAGGAAACTGTAGTTCTGAAGGTAGAATCCGGGGCTACGATGAGAGTAGCCAAGGATAGCGTAATTGGCAAACTGGATATCATGGACAAGTAGGGCTTTCGTATTACTTATACAAATGAATAGATGGGATTGTTAACCATGTTAGAGCAGACACGGGCAGATTATAATGAAAAGATTACTAGGTTAAAAAGAGAGCTTGACGCTGTTATAGTTGCTCATAATTATCAACGCCCTGAGGTACAGGATATAGCTGACTTTACCGGCGATTCACTTGAGCTGGCGCGAAAGTGCGCTGAAATTAAGTCGAAAACGATTGTCTTTTGTGGAGTCCGCTTTATGGCAGAGACAGCAGCTATACTCAATCCCAGTTCCACGGTGCTGCTAACTCATCCAGAGAGCGGTTGCCCTTTAGCTAATATGATTGATGTCAGTGAACTAAGGCGGTGGAAAGAGAGATATCCAGGAGCTACGGTGGTGTCTTATATAAATACTACTGCTGCGGTCAAGGCAGAGAGCGATGTTTGTTGTACTTCAGCCAACGGAGTAGAAATAGTAAATGCCATGCCAGGAGATGAAGTTCTCTTCACTCCCGATAAGAACCTGGGGCATTATGTTTCTACAAAATCCAGTAAGAAGATAATACTCTATCCAGGCGTCTGTTATGTCCATGACAGAATAACTGCTGAGCATATTAAACAGGCGAGGCAACGTTATCCTGGAGCTAAAGTTTTAGTACACCCTGAATGCAGACCTGAAGTAATAGAACTGGCAGATGCTGCTCTAAGTACTTCTCAAATGATTTATTATGCCAGGCAAAGTTACGAGAAAAATTTTCTTATTGGCACGGAAGAAGGGATGTTACATCCCCTGAGAAAGCAAAATCCAGGGAAGGAATTTCATATTATAGCTGATGGTTCTATCTGTTCTGATATGAAGAAGACTACTCTGAAAACGGTAGTTGAAACTATGGAAACAGGAGAAGCATTGGTTATAGTGCCAGAGAAAATAAGGATAAGAGCAAGACAAGCAATCGAACGAATGCTCAACATAAATTAGGATGAGAAATAAGTGACTCACTACGACTACATAGTAGTGGGCAGTGGCATTGCTGGCCTCTATTGTGCACTACTTGCTATTGAGGAAGGTAGTGTTCTTATTATAACAAAGGGCAGTATTGATGACTGCAATACCAGGTATGCTCAGGGAGGTATTGCAGTAGCAATGGGTAATGGAGACTCTCCTGAACTCCATTTCAAGGATACTATGGCTGCAGGAGACGGTTTGTGTGATCCTAAAGCAGTGCATATTCTGACTACCGAAGCTGCCAATTGTATCTCTGATCTGGTTAAATTTAAGGTTCCCTTCGATACTCTGAATGGAGAGATTACTTTCACGAAAGAAGCTGCTCATAGTATCCCGCGTATTATTCATGCTGGGGGAGATGCTACTGGTGAGCATATCGAGCTTTCTCTGTCCAATCTGGTAAGAGAATCCCGAATTCAAGTATTTGAACATTGCCTGGCAAGTGAAATTTTGCTGGAGAAGGCCAAAGTAAGGGGAATAAGGGCTATCGACTGTCGAACTGGTTCCGTAGATGAATATGAGTGTTCATCTCTTATATTAGCTACAGGAGGACTTGGTCGTCTCTTCAAATACACCACTAACTCCGAGGTCGTAACAGGGGATGGAATAGTTTTAGCTTATGAAGCTGGTGCAGAAATTTGTGATATAGAATTCTTTCAATTTCATCCCACTGCCCTTCGTCTGCAAGGAATAGACCCTTTTTTAATTTCAGAAGCTGTAAGAGGAGAAGGAGGCGTACTGAGAAACTCGGAAGGTCTGCGATTTATGCCAGGCTATACATCTCAAGCCGAACTGGCGCCTCGTGATGTAGTAGCTAGAAGTGTCATTCGCGAAATGAAAAAAAACAGCAGTGATAGGGTTTTTCTTGATGTTACACATTTGCCTGTCCGTCTTGTTACCACCCGCTTTCCTCACATCTATCGTTTTTGTCTGGATCATGGCTTGAATATGACTAGAGACCTTATTCCCGTAGCTCCGGTTGCACACTACCTTATGGGAGGTATCGGAGTGGATTCATGGGGAGAAACAAACGTTCCCGGCTTATTTGCTGTTGGAGAGGTAGCCTGTACAGGAGCACATGGGGCCAATAGGTTGGCATCGAATTCATTACTTGAGGCAGTAGTGTTTGGTAAAAGGGCGATAGAGAAAACCAAATTAAGCAGAGACCAGCGGCGAAAAACCCGTAAAATCAGGAAAAATATAAGCTATCACTCTCTACCAGATAGGGGGGAGCCAGCTAAAAAAGTAGTACTAACTCTGGCTAGCCTACAATCACTAATGTGGGACAAAGTAGGTATTATACGTTCGGGAGAAAGCCTTCGCAAGGCAGCAACGCTGTTGTCTTCCTGGCAGCGCATTCTCCCCAACTCTGTTGACCGGCCATCCTATGAGTTGAGGAATTTGATTCTCTGTGGCCGGTTGATGTCTGAGGCAGCTTTGCTACGTGAAGAAAGTCGTGGTGCCCATTTCCGCACTGATTTTCCTCAGTCGCAACTAACCTGGAAACACCATATTATCTTTAAGCGCGAAGAAGGAGGATAAACGAGAAATTGAAATTTAGTGGCAGTAAAATGCTCATGGAGTCACAGATCGAGGAGATTGTTGAGCTTGCTGTAAGTGAAGACCATACCAACCATGACGTTACCACTGCTGCGCTCATTCCAGCCGACCAGTATGGCATAGCTTATCTGAAATCAGAGGAATGTGGGATATTAGCTGGAATCAATATAGCGTACAAAGTATTCTATAGAGTAGACTCCTCTTTAGCAATAGACGGCAAGCTTGAGGATGGGTCCAGGATGCAATCTGGAGCTGTTATTGCTAGGATAGAGGGTAAAATAGGCAGTATTCTTAGAGCGGAGAGAGTGGCCTTAAATTTCCTTCAGAGGCTAAGTGGCATTGCTACAGAAACAAATCGATATGTAAAAGCAATAAATGGATTGCCAGTCTGCATCTTGGATACGAGGAAGACTACGCCTGGGCTGAGAATTTTAGAAAAATATGCTGTCAGAGTTGGAGGAGGGGAAAACCATCGTATGAATTTGGGAGAGAGTGTTCTTATCAAGGATAACCACCTGGCTGCTCTCTACCACCGTGGACTGAATCTCCAGGAGATACTAACAAAGGCAAGACAGAATGCTCCTACTCAAATGAAAATCGAGGTGGAAGTTACCAATCCACAGGAGGCAGCACAGGCCGTTGAGGCTGGCGCTGATAGCATAATGCTGGATAATATGAACCTCGAAGATATGCGCCGCGCTGTAGCACTAGTTCATGGGCGGGCATCAATCGAAGCTTCAGGAGGAATTACACTGGACAAGGTTCGCTCGGTGGCTGAGACTGGCGTTAATTTTATCTCTATAGGGTCTCTAACTCATTCGGTAAAATCTCTGGATATCAGCCTGGATATCAGCCCTCTTTCTTAGCGGCAAATAGTATCGTTTTCAGCTCTTCCCTGTCTACACTATTTATAGTTGATGTGTTATGGCTTGCTGCCTCTTTTTGGTCTTTCTTTTTGGCGAAAATATCATTGAGATACCGAATATGATAGATGAGGTTATTACAATAGCGGCACCGGATGGTAGATTGAAAAAGTATGAACTTGCCAGTCCTGCCATGCAGGAAGTGACCCCAAATACAGAAGCAATAACAAACATCCGCCGCAAGTTGTATGTAAGTTGATATGCCGCCGCCGCAGGATTAATGATGAGGGAGTAGACCAGCAATCCACCGATACTGCGCATTGAAGCTGTAACGGTCAGACCGGTAAGTATCAACAGTGCATAAAAGATAAAAGTAGCTGAAATGCCTACTGCCATGGCAACAGCCCTGTGACAAATCACGGCTTGAATCTCCTTGTAAAAGGCGACCACCAGTACAATCAATACACCGGTTATAATGATAAGAAAGACCAGATCTTGCCTCGTAACGGTGAGGATGCTGCCCCAGAATAGATTTAGAGCCTCAGTTCGTGACCCCGGCATCATCCCTATAAATAGAAAGGATAATCCAAGCATCAATGAGAAGACTATCCCAATCGATGTGTCAGGGTTCAATTCACCTCGGTCAGCCATAGGGCCGATTGCAACTGCTGAGGCAAGACTGAAAAACAGTGCACCTATTAGTGGATTGATTCCTATTAAGATACTGAGCAGGGCTCCGGCAAAGGCGGCATGCGCAATGCACACCCCTATGAAAGAGAGGTGCATTGTAACCACGAAGACTCCGGTTATAGAACAGGTTACCCCCCCGCATATTCCAGCGAGTATGGCATATTGCATAAACTGATATTGAAAAACAGATGGCAACATAGAAATTTTCCCTTGCTAAAAATAGAAGGACGTTATAGATGTTTTATCCGCAGCAGGGATAGGGACATCATATAGCTGGCTCAGTACATCTCTTTTAAGCATAGCAGCAGTGTTCCCCTGTCTCCATATTTTGCCCTGTTTCATTAGAATTAACCGCTGGCAGGTAGAAGGTAATATCCTCAGGTCATGGGTAACAAATAATGTGGTCATATTACGTTCCTTGTGGATTAATTGTATGAGATCTAAGATTTCCCATTGAGCCTTCTCATCTATAGCCGCAGTAGGTTCATCAAAAAGAAATATTTCAGGTTCTTGGATTAAAGCCCTGGCGATAGCAGCCCTCTGATATTCTCCTCCTGACAGGTGCCCTATTGGACGCTGAGACAGGTGACCTATTCCTACCTTGCCCAGGGTTCTTTCAACTCGCTCCCAGTCAGCTTTGCTGGGTCGATGTAATAAACCTAAACGTCCGTAGCTACCTGCCATTACAGTTTCCCTTACATTGATGGGTAAGCGGGGATCAAAATCCTCAGCCTGGGCCACATAACCTATTTTTCTTCTTAATTTAGTGCCGTTTCGCTGGTTTACCGGCAGTCCCAGGACCCTGGCCTGCCCGCTAACCAAATTGCCCATGCCATTGATTACCGTAAGTAAGGTGGTTTTGCCAGCCCCGTTCGGCCCGATAATGCCAATAAATTCCCCTTTCTTGACTTCCACGGACACACCCTGCAGGGCTACATCTTCACGATATGAGACAACGGCATTTCTGATATCAATAACGGCGTTGTTCAACTGTCTATCTTACTTTAGCTAAAGCCTCCAGCAGCAGGTCTATATTTTTATCGACTGCTTTATCCCATGTTTCAGTATTTTCAAAACCACCGGGGAAGTTAGATATGACAACCTGCATGGCACCGGTGTCATGTGCCATACCCTCGCTGTTTTCAGTTCCGCCACTCTGTAAATTATCGATGACGAGAAGCACGCCTGCTTGCTTGCCTTTAGTTAATAGTTGCTCCATTTCACCTGCACTCAACTCTTCGGGACGGCCATAGCTGGCTACCACATCAAATCCGGCCCAACTTATGAACTCCGCCTGCATTTCGGAACAGAGCACTTTTACGCCGCTTACATTGGCATTATTCAGTCTGTCTTTTAATTCTACTTCTTTAGCTGAAATGACTTCCTTCCTACTTGCGGCATTCTCCTGGTAATAGTCTGAGTCCCTAGGATATATTTCAGACAGAATCAGGGATATCTTCTCTACCATCTCAATCTGGTATGAGGGAAGCATGGGGGCATCTATTATATCTATAACTCTGATGGGCAAATCAGGATTGTTGGTAGCGTCTATAAGACCGGTTATATTTGCCATTTTTTGCTGCCAGTTATGGATAATGAATAAACTGCTGTTTGACAGCGCTTCAATGTCGCCTGGCTTCACATCGTAGTGCCCAGGGCACATGCCTGGAGGGATGACAGTGGTCACCTCCAATTTTCCATCAACAATATCTCGCATAGCACTTGCTATTTGGGAACTGCCTGTCATTACTTCCGCTGATGGAGAGCTACATGATATAGGGACAAGAAGCAAAACTAAAGCAAGAGCAATTGATATTGTTATAAAAAATTTCTTTAACATGACTCCTCCTTAATTGTATATTATTTGCATGTGCAATTTATTGCAGAACGGGTTAAAAAATTATTTATGTTGACGGCAATCCTTACATTCACCGGAGATAACCAGGTGACGTAAATCAGCTTTGAAACCATAATCTTTTAATAAAGTGTCCTTGAGTGGCCCCAAAGTAGACTCATCCACATCGATTACTTTGCCACAAATATGGCAAATCAAATGATGGTGATGCCCTTTTATGGCAGCCTGGTAGCGAATACATCCATCGCCGAGGTTACTTTCGGTAACTAATTGTAAATCCCTTAGTAATTCTAGAGTGCGGTAGACGGTTGATATGTTGGAATAAGGAAATCTTGCATGCAGTTGTTTATAGATTTCCTCGGCACTGATGTGGTTATCAGCATGGTAAATGGTTTTAAGGATTAAAAGGCGTTGAGGAGTTAGTCGATAGCCTTTCTCATGCAGGATTTCATAACAAAGCATTTATACGGGAGAATGTAGCAGACATTGTAATAAATTGCAACAAGTTGCTTATGCAATTAATTGCTTATTATTTCTTACTATCCACCCACAAAGTAAAGGGACCATCATTATTGATTTTTACTAACATGTGTTCTTGGAAAATCCCTGTTTCCGTCTTAAGCCCTGTAGAGCGAATTTGATCTACAAAGGTGTCATATAATAGCTGTGCCTTTTCAGGTTGCGCAGCTTCAGCAAAGCTAGGGCGCCTTCCTTTTCGGAGATTAGCCATAAGTGTAAATTGACTAATTATCAGGATATCACCATTTATATCAGACACTGAGATATCAAATTCACTGTTTCCATGAGGAAAAATCCGTAATCCAATAATTTTATCAGCCAGGTAGCGGACATCAGCTTCTGAGTCATCTCGCCCAACTCCAATAAAAACCACCATTCCACGCCCGATCTGCCCTACTACTTTGCTATCTATGCCTACAGATGCGCTGGTAACTCTTTGAATTAGTGCCTTCATCTTTGCATTTTTCAGTCAGTCATGTTAGATTAATTGTGGAAAGAAATATTGTACCTGATTAAGTGGGTAAAAGCCCACTTTTTAATTATCATGTATGGGAAAAATGAAATCGGAATTTATGGCAGCTGTAACACAACTCTCATCTGAGAGGAATCTGCCCAAAGAAGTAGTGTTATCTATCTTAGAGGCAGCACTTGTTTCTGCTTACAAAAAAGGAGTCTTCTCCCCTGAACAGGACATCAGAGTCAAGATTAACTCTACTGGTGTTGGTGTTAGGGTTTATGTGAATAAAATTGTAACTGAATCGGTTACAAATAAGCTCACAGAGATATCACTAACTGAAGCTCAACGTCTACGAGATAGTTATCAGGTTGGTGATGTAGTGGCGATAGAATCTACACCAGAAAACGCTGGTCGAATAGCTGCCCAAACGGCTAGGCAGGTGGTCTTACAGCGGTTAAGAGAGGCAGAACATCACGCGATATATGAACAATACACCGCTAAGGAAAATGAAATCATCAGTGGAGCAATTCATTTCATCCAACCTAAACAAATAACTGTCAGCCTGGGGAAGGCGGAAGCAATACTTCCAGCAAATGAACAGGTAACAAGTGAGCGTTATCGTCCGGGGCAACAATTGAAGTTTTACCTGTTGGAGATGCATCAAGGAGTCAGAGGTCCTCAAATAATAGTATCTCGTTCGCATCCCAACTTGCTACGTCGTCTTTTCGAAACGGAAATTCCAGAAGTTAATAGCGGCATCGTAGAACTGAAAGCCATAGCACGCGAAGCTGGGCATAGAAGTAAAATTGCTGTAGTAAGCCATCAAGAAGGAATAGACCCTGTTGGATGTTGCCTTGGTACTCGAGGCATACGGCTACAGAGCATTATCAGCGAATTGAATGGGGAAAAAATAGATATAATCCAATGGCACAGTGACTCTAAAATATTCATCTCCAATGCTATCAGTCCGGCACAAGTGTTAAGTATTGAACTTGATGGAGAGCAAAACACGGCTACTGTAGTGGTTCCTGACAGACAGCTTTCCCTGGCTATAGGTAAAGAAGGACAAAATGCCAGACTGGCAGCAAAATTAACAGGTTGGCGGATTGATATCAAGAGCGCTTCTGCGGCTGAAGCGGAAAAAGCAAGTTTGCTGGATTCTGCAAAAGTGCTGATGGCTGTAGAAGAGAAACAAGATAAAGAAGAGCCAGCGGCTGATATCCAGATAGGAGACCTGGAAAAAGTACCAGTACCAAGCATTGGAGGAGAGGGTGAATTACAGGAAATAGAGCTTGCCAGTGAAGAAGAAGAAGAGGATATAGGAACGCTGCTAACCAGAGAGGAATTTCAATCGCCGAAGGCAACTCCTATAGTTCCAAAGGAGGGTACTCCAGTACTTCGTTTTGCTGAAGATATCATGCCAGATAGACAGCTAACAGAGAAGTCTAAAAAGAAAGCGGTGTCAAAAGGTAAGGCTAAAGGAAAGGGGCGTAAAAAACAGAAGGAGCATATAGAAAACATTGACGTTGGAGAATAAACATATACCGCAGCGTTCTTGTGTTGGCTGCCGCCAGAGAAAAAATAAAGGAGACTTGATCCATTTAGTACTAGAACATGATGGAAATGTAAGAGTAAATAGCTCACAAAAAATGTCTGGCAGAGGTGCTTATCTCTGTCCAAAAAGGAATTGTTGGGAAATAGGGATAAGGGAAAATCGTCTTGAGAACAGCTTACGGGTAAAACTTAGTAGCTATAATCGGCAGGCTTTGATAGACTTTAGCAATAAACTGCCAAAGGAATAATGATTTTGAGCAATACAGTAGTAGAAAAGGTAACGAAGCCCAAGCGTAAGAAGGTAATGAAAGCAAAAAACCCAGCCTTACCTCAGGTTGAAATCCCTTCTATAATTACCGTCAAACTGTTGGCTGGAGTATTGAAAATTGAACCGGTGAATGCTATTAAGCAGCTCATGCGAAGAGGCATTATGCTAAGTATCAATCAGGCCGTCGATTTTAATACGGCAGCTCTAATTGCTACGGACTTCGGCTATATTGCTCAACCTAAGCAAGAACGCAAGGTAGAGACCGCGGCTTCTGAAAAGACAGGGGCAAAATTACAACATAGACCACCAGTGGTTACTGTAATGGGGCACGTTGATCATGGGAAAACAACTCTACTTGATGCCATCAGAAAAACCAACGTGATAGCACAAGAAGCAGGGGCGATTACTCAACATATTGGGGCATATCAAACAGTTGTAACCGGCAGGAAGATTACTTTTCTGGATACCCCTGGACATGAGGCGTTTACTGCTATGAGAGCTCGTGGGGCACAGGCAACGGATATAGTAGTACTGGTAGTTGCTGCGGATGATGGCATTATGCCTCAAACACTGGAAGCCATAGATCACGCCAAAGCTGCTAAAGTACAAATAGTAGTTGCTATCAATAAAATTGATAAAGCCAATGCAAACCCTGATCGTATCAAACAACAGCTCGCCGACGCAGGATTAGTTATTGAAGAATGGGGAGGAGATGTTGTCTGTGTTCCTATATCTGCTAAACAAGGTAGAGGGATATCAGACCTGCTGGAGAACTTATTCTTAGTCGCAGATATATCGGAGTTAAAGGCTGATCCTTATGGCACTGCAAGAGGAGTTGTTATTGAAGCTAAGCTTGATAAGTCTAAGGGAGCCTTGGCTACCCTTCTTGTTCAGAATGGCACTTTGCGACACGGGAATATAGTGGTGGCTGGTACTGTTTGGGGTAAAGTCAGGGCTATGTTCAATGACAAAGGAAAGCCAGTCAATAAGGCGGGACCATCAACTCCTATCGAAATCCTCGGGATAAATGGCGTGCCAAGAGCAGGTGATAGCTTTAGTGTAGCTACAAGTGAACGCCAGGCACGTAACATGGCGAGTAAGCAGGAAAATCAGTTTGCTGATGCCATGTCGAGCCTGAGTGCTATTTCCAGCCAGATAAGTAAAGGGGAAATAAAAGAACTCAACATAGTACTGAGAACCGATGTTAACGGCAGTATTGAACCTATAAAGGAATCTATAGAGCAATTGAGTACGGAGGAAGTGAAAACCAATGTGATACATGCAGCCAGTGGTAGTATTACGGAAAATGATATATTGCTTGCTTCAGCATCAAAGGGTATTGTCATTGGATTTAATACAAATCCTACACCTGGAGCACAACGGTTAGCTGAAGTAGAGAAAGTAGCTATTCGTCATTACGATATCATCTATAGATTGGAAGAAGATGTGGGAAGTGCGATTAAAGGGATGTTAGAGCCGACGTATGCTGATGTGTTTGAAGGGCGAGCTGAGATCCGAGCTGTATTTGATTTAGGCAAGCAGAAGAAGATAGCAGGAGCATATATCAATGAGGGCAAAGTACGGCGAAATTCCAAAGTCAAACTAATGAGGCAAAATAAATTGGTTGTCGAATCCAGCATTTCCAGCTTGAAGCGCTTTAAAGAAGTTGTTACTGAGGTTCTTGCTGGTTTTGAATGTGGTATAGGAATAGATAATTTCTATGATATGCAGGTGGGCGACATCATAGAATTCTACAGGGAGGAAAGAGTAAGCTAGTCACTCTCTTGTCTTATGCCGCTAAAAAATTCTTGAGTACTAAAGAATACATATGTCCAGACGCACTGACCGATTAAACGAAATATTTAAACGGGAGCTTAGCCGATTACTTGAGCGTGAGGTTAACGACCCAAGGTTAAGCAGTATTATCTCAGTAACACGGGTAGAGATTTCTCCTGACCTCAGACATGCCAAGATTTTCGTGAGTATTTTAGGCAATGAAAGCAGCAAGACAAAAGTAATAGAAGGATTTACTACTGCTGCTAACTTCCTTCGCAGAAAATTGGCTTCTTGTATTAGATTGAGATCTATTCCTCAACTCAGCTTTTATTATGATGATTCAATTGAACAAGGAGCCAAGGTATTGAAAGTACTTGATCAAGTCAGTAGCAGCAACAGCTCAAAACCGTTGTCGGGAGTGAAACCAGAGTATTGACATTGCTGAGTATGAGCATATAATACACACGTTCGACTAAAAACTTGGAAATAACTATAAGCACTAAACGGTAAGGAGGAAAATAACGAATGGGGACCATAAATGTAGCTATCATAGGTGTTGGTAATTGTGCCTCGTCACTGGTTCAAGGAGTAAATTACTATAAAAATGCAAGTGAAGATGAGTTTGTGCCTGGTCTGATGCATGTCAATCTTGGAGGCTACCACATAGCCGACATCAATTTTGTAGCTGCTTTTGACATTGATAAAAATAAGGTAGGCAAGGATCTATCTAAGGCTATCTATACTGCACCTAACAATACCTTTAAGTTTTGTGATGTACCGAAAACAGGAGTAAAAGTTGAGCGAGGAATGACACATGATGGGTTGGGCAAATACCTTTCTAAGATAATCACCAAGGCACCAGGCCCGACTGCTGATATAGTAAAAATCCTGAAGGAAACCCAAACGGATGTTGTACTTAACTATCTTCCTGTAGGCAGTGAAGAAGCAACCAAATGGTATATAGAACAGGTATTGACTGCTGGTTGTGGCCTTGTCAATTGTATCCCGGTATTCACTGCCCGTGAGGCTTATTGGCAAAAGCGATTTGCCGAGTATGGCTTACCTGTTATCGGTGATGATATTAAGTCGCAGGTTGGAGCTACCATCACCCATCGAGTGTTAACGAGGCTTTTCCGTGATCGAGGAGTGAGACTTGAGCGAACCTATCAGCTAAACTTTGGTGGCAATACTGACTTCTACAATATGCTGGAGAGAGAACGGCTGGAATCTAAAAAAATCTCTAAAACAAATTCTGTTACCTCTCAATTAGACTACGACATGGGCTCCAATAATATTTATGTTGGCCCGAGCGACTATGTGCCGTGGTTGGATGACAGAAAATTCTGTTACATAAAAATGGAAGGTCGGACTTTTGGAGATGTTCCTTTAAATCTAGAGTTGAAAATGGAAGTATGGGATAGCCCTAATTCCGCTGGAGTTGTTATTGACGCAATAAGATGTTGTAAGTTAGCGCTGGATCGGGGTTTAAGTGGGGCCATCGTGGGGCCTTCATCATACTTTATGAAATCTCCACCGATTCAATATTCTGACAGTGAAGCTCATTCCGAGACTGAACGCTTTATCATAGGAGAGACTCAGAAAGGGATCATCACCTTACCCGAGACACAAATTGTTGAAACCAAAGAGTAAATCTTCCGCTCATCGCAATATCAGCCGAATGAACTGAACACTGTACCTTGCAGAGGAAGTAATGGTTCTATTTGTGGCTACAGTGCAATGATATCAGTTATCATACCAAGAGTAAGTGCGAGGTTGGCTGTTGGTGATGTTTAGTTACAACTAGAGGGATAACAGTTTTTTCTTGGAAAGAATAGTTAAGGCAACAGAAGCAAATTTAAATATAGGAATGATAAGCTTAATAAGGATTCGAAAGTATTTAGATTATCGCCTCACGTATCCTTTTATTGGCATTTTGAGTAGGAGTGGGATATCGCCTAATGCGCTTACACTTGTTGGTTTAGCAGTGGCTATTGGGACAGCCTATGTAATCGCTACTGGCCACTTTTTCATTGGTGGGGGGCTTGTTTTGCTGTCAGGACTTTTTGATCTTTTAGATGGGGCTTTGGCCCGTTTCAGTAAACAGGCTACGAAGTTTGGAGCTGTCCTGG